>CABTAA010000067.1 GCA_902482615.1 uncultured Collinsella sp. | reverse complement strand
GCACGCCGCCACACAATGCGGACCGTCCGGATCGAAGGCGCACAGGTCGCACTTAACAGCGCAGGTGTACTGGCCGGGAGCCCACGTAAGCAGGCTGCTCAGGGACTTAGGATACGAAGGCGTCGGGTCGCACATGCCTGCGACACCGGCGATAGACGTGCCATCGGGATGGATGGCTCCGAAGGGGCACGCGATGGCGCACAGCCTGCACCCGATGCACTCCTGCTCCTTGACGTGGATGCGATCGCCATCGTGCTCGATGGCATTCACCGGGCAGACCTCGGCGCAGGGGGCACCCTCGCAATGGTGGCAGGCAAGGGCGGCCGAAATACCGCCGGTCTTCACGAGCGCCAGGCGCGGCGTATCCTGAAGACCCTGCATCCGGTGGGCGTCGGCACAGGCGGACTGGCATGTTCCGCAGCCGATGCACCTCTCCGGGTTGATGTCGATGAAGCGGTTCATCCCCACTTCCTTTCAAAATAACGGGCCGGGCTCCCGAACGTACGGGACGCCCGGCCCAAAAAGCCAACGAGAACGGGACTACACGATTTGATTCACGTGCGTCTCGTCGTCGAACTTGGCGGCGCCAGGCTCAACGTCCTGGGGAGCGGCGGCGTCCACCAGAGCCTGCTTGAGCTCGGTGTACTGACGCTCCACCTCGCCCTCGGCCCAGACCTGGTCGGCGATAGCGTCGACCTGGCAGGCGGAGAACTTGTCCTCGGGCGTATGCGAGACCGGGTCGACCTTGTGCATGGTCAGCTCGTTGCACTTGCCGATCCACCACTGGTAGGTCATATAGACCGTGCCCTTGTTGATGCGGTCGCTCACGTCGGCGCGGCTGTATACCTGGCCGCGGCGGCTGTGGATCGAGACGATGTCGCCATTCTTGATGCCGCGTGCCTGGGCGTCCGCGGGATTCATGCGGACAAAGCCGGGCTCGTCGGCAAGCAGTGCCAGCGTCTTGCAGTTGCCGGTCATCGAGCGGCAGCTGTAGTGGCCGACCTCGCGGACGGTGCACAGGATGAGCGGGTACTCATCGTCGGGAAGCTCGGAGGGCGCCTCCCAGTCGTGTGCCATCAGGTTGGCGCGGCCGTCCTTGGTGGTGAACTTGCCACCAGCGAACATGTCGGGCGTACCGTGGTCGTTCACATCGGTGCTCTTGACGGGCCACTGGGCGTAACCGCCCTCGGGAGCCATCTTCTCGTAGGTCGCGCCCACAAAGTTGGGGCACAGGCTAATGCACTCGTTCCAGATCTGCTCGGTGTTGTCGTAGTGCATGGGATAGCCCATGCGCGTAGACAGGTCCGCGAAGATCTCCCAGTCGTGACGGCACTCGCCCTTGGGCGGAACGGCCGCGTCAAAGTGCTGGAAGCTACGGTCGGATGCGGTAAAGACACCCTCGTGCTCGCCCCAAGAGGTAGCGGGCAGGATGACGTCGGCGAGCATGGTCGTCTGCGTCATAAAGATGTCCTGGCAAATGAACAGATCCAGCTCGGAGAGCGTCTTGCGCATACCGGCCGAATCGGGCTCGGTCTGCACCGGGTCCTCGCCGTAGTTGTAGAAGCAGTGCACCTTGCCCTCGTCGACCAGGTGGCCCAGGTCGGTGAGCTTGTAGCCCTCCTCGAGCGGGAGCTTTTCCTCGGGCACGCCCCAAGCCTTGGCAAACTTGGCACGCACAGCCGGGTCGGTGACTTTCTGGTAGCCAGGGTACAGGTTGGGCAGCATGCCCATATCGCAGGAGCCCTGGACGTTGTTCTGACCGCGCACGGGCGCGAGGCCGGAATTGGGTTTGCCGATCTGGCCGGCAACGCAGGCGATGGAGGCGATGGTGGGCACCGTCTTCAGGTTCTGCTTCTGCTGGCATACGCCCATGCCCCAGCCAATGATGGCAGAGGGCTTCGCCGTGGCGTACATCTCGGCAGCTTGGTGGATCAACGCGGGCTCGACACCCGTGATGTCCTGTACGGATTCGGGAGTGTAGTTCTTGATGGTCTCCCACCACTCGTCAAAGCCGTTCGTGTGCTCGGCGACGAATTCCTTGTCGTAGAGGCCATCGTTGACCAAGCAGTTGGCAAAGGCGTTGAGGAACGCGACGTTGCAACCGTTCTTGATCGGAAGGTAGAGATCGGCGATACGCGCGGTTTCGATATGGCGCGGATCGGCGACGATGATCTTGCAACCCTTTTCTTTGGCTCGCACGATACGCCTTGCGACGATGGGGTGCGAATCGGCAGGGTTATAACCGAAGAGGAAAATGCAGCCCGCATCCTCCATACCGGGGATGGAGCATGACATGCAACCAGAACCAACCGTGTCCATCAGACCGAGGACAGTAGGGCCGTGTCAAGTACGGGCGCAGTTGTCCACGCTGTGGGTGCCGACGCACGCACGCGTAAACTTCTGCATGACGTAGTTCGCCTCATTGCCGCCGCCTCGCGAAGAGCCGGTGGTCATGACAGCGTTAGGACCATATTCGTCAATTATGGCCTGCATCTTAGATGCGGTGAAATCCAGTGCCTCGTCCCAGCTTACGCGCTCAAGATCCGCGCCCTTAGTGCGGCGGATCATCGGGTGCAGTACGCGAGGAGTCAAGATCTTGGTGTCGTTGATGAAGTCGTAGCCGCTCATGCCCTTAAGGCACAGCTCGCTCTGGTTGGTGATGCCGTTGAGCGGTTCGGTACCCACAACCTGGCCGTTTTGGACCAAGAGGTTAAACTGGCAACCGGCGCCGCAGTACGGGCAGATCACTTTATGCTTCTCCATGACACCCTCCTTCCTTTTTCTGCTACCGATTACTCGGTACTAATTTGACAATCATTGGGCCTGTCGCCCCAACGCTTACGCCTCGTTTTCGATGGTGGCGCGGGCACGCTCGGCGGTCAGCTCCGCCAGACGCTCCTCGTCTACCAGGGTGAGGCCCTTAGTCGGGCACGCCTCGGCACACGCCGGACCGCCGGGACGGTCCACGCACAGGTCGCACTTGAGCACGAAGCTCTTAGTCTGCGAACCCACGCGCACGTCACCCATCAAGACGGGGACCTGCGTGGTCGCCACGCTCACGGCGCCAAAGGGGCATGCCATGACGCAGCTCTTGCAGCCGATGCAGTTGTCCTCGTTGACGCCGATGCGATGGTTCTTTGGATCAAAGAACAAGGCGCCCGTGGGGCAGGCCTTGGCGCACGGAGCGTCCTCGCAGTGGTGACATGCCACCGGTGCGGAAATCTCGTACGTACGCGTCACACGCAGGCGCGGCGCGGCGATGTTGCCGGGAATATCGTGCGCCTCGATGCACGCCGCCATACAGGTTTGGCACCCAATGCAACGTGAGGAATCGGCTACGACTCGTTTATTGCCCATGTTGTTCACTCCCTCCTGAATCCCATGCCGGAGAGACCCTGTCGACGTTGCCCCGGACCGCCCGTGGTCCGGCATCGGCGTATCGAGTGCATGCGGCGAAACAGGCACTCGATAGAATTTCTCCAACGGTATACGGGTTAAATATACGCAGTTGAAGGGGGCAAACTTGAGCGTAGGCCCTGCAATACGGGTGTATTGCAGGGGTTTTAGCAGGTTGGAATTATTCTTGGATAGCTATAAAGGTGAGTGTATTACATGCGTACATCCAAGGGAGATTTCACGCTCGTTTATAAAGGATGTAATACGTTTGATATATATTTCGCGCTCATTAACTTGAGTACAATAAAGTAGTGGTTATAAGATTGGTTATTATCAGCTAATGCTGTATTTGACCATTAATATTGCACGCTCATTAAGGGGGCCAGTGATGTCAATTAAGGGGGCCAGTGATGTCATCGACTCAAAAAAGAGCCATCCTGCAGGTGCGCATTCGCGAGGAAGACAAACAGCATGCCGAGCATCTCTACGACGCCATGGGCACATCGCTCGCCGAGGCTGTCCGCTTATTTGTCGCGCAGAGCATTTTGATGCGCAAGCTCCCCTTTCAGCCGGTCGCCGTGCGCTCAAAGGACGGCACCGCCGCCTATGGATCGCTCAAAGCATATGGTGACCCCAATCGCCGTGCCGAGGAGCGCAATGCCTGGATTGAATACCTTGCCACGGAAAGCGACGATTCGATTTTGGGTCCCGAGGAAGTAGATATCCATGAGTAGCACCATCATCGACGAGACCGTCATCCTACGCTACCTGCTTGACGACGACGAAGTTCTGTCACCTCGCGCTGCCAAGGTCATCGCCACACGCACCGCTCGCGTCTACCCCGAAATCATCACGCGCGTCGCGGTCACGCTGCGCGACGTCTATAAGGTTCCCCGCGTTGAGATTGCTACGGCCATGAGAAGGCTGCTCGATGACGTCATGGTCGACGAGCCCACCGTTGTCGCCCTTGCCATCAAACTCTTTGGCAAAACGCATATGGACTTTACCGACTGTCTGCTTGCCGCCCGTACCGCCATCTATAACGACGACGTCGTGAGCTTTGGCAAGCCCATCATCCAAGGCATGATCGATTACCGCCGCCAGCGCCAAACCGCTGCCGACGCCCGCGACCGCGCCGCCGAATCCCGCAGCCGCAGCACCGACTCCACCATCGACAAGCTCCGCCACCAGTCCCGCCACTAGCCCCATCCCACCCTAAGTTGCGGTGAAATACGGACTGTTTCATGCCTTTAAAGGCCTCAACAGTCCGTATTTCACCGCAACTTATTGAAGGTGGACCGCGAACGATTTCGCTATCGGGATTCGGCGTAGGGTTTTATTGTCGGAATGCCGTAACCGCGCATCATGGTACCGAACGATTCTACGTCGTAGGTGTCCGAGAGCTTGAAATGGATGAGGCTGTGGCCCATGGCGCGAAGGTTCGCGTCCCGCATGAGGGCCGCTCGATAGGTTTTTGCCGCCGCTTGCTCTGGATCATTTTGAGTTTCGTCCTCAAACTTACCCAAACCATGCAGCTCTGCCAGCGTCCATGAGCCGTCTGGCATCTGCCAACCATAATCTGCTAGATAATAGCCAGCGTTTCCCGGTCGTGTTATCTCAACTTGAAGCTCAGGCGCGGCAACCCCAACAAGAATCATCGCTGCTCTCGCCTCGGACTCGCCGCCATTGTCTGACCTGCCGTCCATAAACTCGAACACGCCAAACGCACGGGCGATGCCATGCAACCCTCGGCAATTTGCCTGCGCATATGCTCGCAGCTCTTCGCGTTCGACATCGTACTCACGGGCCAAGCCATCGACATAGCCCAGCGCATAGCGAAAGGCGCTCGTTCGAGCGATATCAACAACCGTTCGACACGGATCCGTCAGTGTAAACAGACCTAGCCGCCACACTTCGCCCGCCCGCCAGCGCTTGTATTCAACGAACTCATACGTATCACGCCTTGTAGACCGTGGCAGCAGTACTTGCACTTTATCCAGAAGCGTATACGCCGAGCCGATGCCGTAGAGCAGCGCTGCTGTCGATCCGCAAAACACAGCATCCGGTTCAACGACCGCAATAGCGGACGCCAGCTGAAAGATGCGATCTTCAACCCCAAGATTATTCCAATAGACCGGATCCGCATACACGTGGTTGTAAAGACGAAGCATCAGCTCTTCCTGCATAAGCTCACGCGCACGGCGTTCATCCCAAGGATCAATTGTTATAAGCAGCTGTCCATCTTGATGAATTCCAACGGCCGAGAATAGCATCCTTGCATATGACTGCGGAAAATGTTTGCCTTTATCGAGCATGGCCAACCCCATAACCATCACGGCGGAGAGAATACCATTACGCTATCGCATGCTTCCGTCCGCAGGCCTTGCCAAAAGCTGACCAAAAGCTTGACGCCGCAGGTCAGAGCTTCAAAAAATATTTCCACTCTCGGTAGACGGTCGCTACGACCCTCCCAACGGCATCAAAATCCAACCTTACAAATAGTTGCGGTGAAATACGGACTACTTGGGCCATAAAAGCCGAAAAACAGTCCGTATTTCACCGCAACTTAGGAGGAGATGTGGGGTCCCTGGCATGTATATGAAAACGGCTCTGGTCCCAAAAGGAGCCAAAGCCGTTAAAACTATCTTATGGAGCGGGCGACGGGAATCGAACCCGCGTCATCAGCTTGGAAGGCTGGGGTTCTACCATTGAACTACGCCCGCAAGATATGGTCGGGACGACAGGATTTGAACCTGCGACATCCTGCTCCCAAAGCAGGCGCGCTACCAAACTGCGCCACGTCCCGAAGGTGTTGAGCAGCTAAGGTCTAAACCTTGCGTGTCCCAAAGCGAAGGAAATTATAGGGGAGACTCCCCGCCTGTGCAAGCGCAGAAACCCTAGCTCCTCGAATGTGCGACAAACTGGCTATGAACCAGACCAATCACAAACGCGACCACAGCAACCGGCGCCCACGCAGCGCCGATATCTGCCAGCGGCAACGCATCAAACGGCAGCCACGCGCCAGCAAAGAACGCATCGCGGACCGAAGTGATTACGCTCTGTACCGCGACAACGCCGCCGACCCAGACCCACACCTGCGGGTGCGCGTCGCAAAAGCCGTGCACCAGGCCCATAAGTACCAGCACAATGGCAACGGGATACAGGGCATTGAGCATAGGCACCGAGAACATGAGGATCACGTCGAGGCCCACGTTGGAGAGCACGCACGAAAACGCTGCGAACACAAAGGCGAGAATCGCAAAGGGACGGCGCATGGCCTCCTCGGAGGCCCCCGCTCCCCCTTCGACCACATACGTCTCGCAGAAGTAACGCGAGCAGCAGCTGATGAGGCCGATGCACACGTTCATACAGGCTAAGAAGAAAATCGCAAAGACGACAACCGTGCCGGCAAGGCCAAAGTGCATGGAGGCCGAGCGAGCAAGGATTGCAGCGCCGTTGGTGGCGTCGGGCATCACGGTGCCGAGCTGCATACCGGCAAGTGCCAAGCCGCAATAGATAATGGCCATGAGCACGCCGGCAATCACACCGGAGCGCGAGATCTCGAAGGCCACGCGCTTGTCATCGGTAACACCCAACTCGTGGATGGTCTCGGCGATGATGATGCCGAAGGCGAGCGACGCAAGCAGGTCCATGGTCTGGTAGCCGGTCAAGAAGCCTTGGACCGCAGCGCCGGCATCATAGGGAGCTTGCGGGGCAGCAGCCGGTCCCAGCGGCGAAATCACGGCGGCGCCGACAACGAGTACGATAAGCGCAATGAGCGCGGGGCCCGTAATGCGACCGAGCACGCGCGTGATGACGCCGGGGCGCAGCGTAAGTGCAAATGCGACCACGAAGAAGGCGACGGCGAAGACCAAGCGCGCGGTGCCAAGCGAGATGCCCTCGGGTAGCAACGGTACCAGCATCTCAAACGCCGTGGAACTCGTACGCGGAATGGCCAGGCACGGACCGATGGCCAGATAGACCGCCGCAACGAAGAATTCGCCAAACTTGGGATGCACGCGGCCGGCCAGCTCGCGGGCCGTGCCGGCGAGCGCAACGGCGATAAATCCCATGACGGGCAAACCGATAGCGGCAATCAAAAAGCCAACCATGGCAAGCGGTGTGGCCGTGCCGGCCTGGAGCGCCAGCAACGGCGGAATGATGAGGTTGCCGGCGCCAAAGAGCATCGAGAACAGGGCGATGCCGACGGTAACGACATGGTCGGAGCGCAGACCGCGCGGTGCGGATGAGGCCATAGGCACACCTTTCGGGTCGAAACAAAAACGGGACGGGCAAAAGGCCCGTCCCGCAAGTATAAACGGTCTAGCAGCTTTAGCAGGCTAAATCGCGCAGAGCCCCAATCGCCGTGTCGACTTCCCCATCCGTGTTGAAATACCCAAACGAGAAGCGAACGACGCCCTGGCGCTCGGTCCCCAGCGCGCGGTGCATGAGCGGAGCGCAATGGGCACCGGGGCGTGTCGCAATCCCCCACCCTTGCATGAGCGCGTCCGAAATCTCGGCAGAGTCGATATCACCCACGTTGAGTGAGACGAGCGCCGAGCGCACG
>CABTAA010000066.1 GCA_902482615.1 uncultured Collinsella sp. | reverse complement strand
AGGTGCCGTTCGTCATGCCGAGGCCTTCCTTGGAGACCAGGGTGTCGAGCGTCTTGATGCCGTCGATGACGGTGATACCGCTGGCGGAGGTCAAAGATGACGGGTACTCAAGTCCAAGGTTGTCTCCGCTCAGCTTAATGATCTCGCTCAAAAAGAAGCAGTAGGCAAAATAGGCGACGAGAGCCTCGAGACAGCAACGAGCCGGTTGTTTTTGGGCAAGACCGATGGGCAGCGCTACGGCAAAAAGGAGCGGGAGGCGTTTAAAGACCGTCCACGAGCCGCGCTGGATGATGGTCCAAAAAACGTACCAAGGGGTTCCGTATACGGCGAGATCGCCGACGATGTCCGCAGTCGTTGCGAGAGCGGAGACGCCGACCATGAGGCCTGATATAGAAAACAGCATGGCGGGCGCGAACATTGCCCCGCCAAAGCGTTGGATTTTTTGCAGCATGTTCTGCCTTCCGAATATCGAGGCGCGTTGCGCGTGGGGAAACGTTTAAACAATGGATTCATTGTAGAGGACCAGACGATTGTCGTACCGGCAGTTTTGAGCGAAACCGATTTGGGCATGACAGAAACCGTCAACGGTTAAATCCTGTCGCTTTACCGATATTCGGTTTAAACAACTTTAAGAAATGCTATCGTGCCTAGCCGGAAATGAACAATGTAGAGGTGAAACAATGCCAAAAGCGATATACGAAGGAATCTACCGAGAAATACGCTCGCGCATCATTAATGGGACCTATGCGTTTCAGGAGATGCTGCCAACCGAAGCCGAGCTGACCGCGGAGTTCGGATGTACTCGCAATACCGTCCGTCGCGCCTTGGGTATGCTGGCCGACGGGATGTTTGTGCAGCCCATACACGGCAAGGGCGTGCGCGTTATTTGGCTTAAGGGCGAAACCGACATGTTGGGCGCACTCGAAGAGGTTGAGTCGTTTGGCGAGTTTGCAAAGCGCAACAATGCCGTTGCATCGACGGACGTTAAGTCTTTTGAACATCTGGTCTGCACAGAGCAACTCTCTCGTCACCTGGGCTTTAAGGTGGGCGAGGAGTTGATTCGCGTGGTGCGCGTCCGTAGCCTTAACGGTAGCGCTCGCCAGGTGGACCACGGCTATTTTTTGGAGTCGATCGCCAAAGGCCTGACGCCCGAGATCGCCGCAAAGTCAATTTACGACTATCTGGAGCACAAACGCGGCGTCAAAGTGATGGCGAGTCGCCGTACGGTGAGCGTCGAGCTTGCCAACGATGAGGACTGCAGCTATCTTGACCTTGGCAAATACAACTGTGTCGCCGTCATGGAGAGCCAGTCGTACACCTCGGACGGCATCTTGTTCGAGGTCACGCATGCCCGCACGCATCCCGAGATCTTCCACTACCGCGTCAACTCCAAGCGATAGCCGGCTAGCTCGCAGCCTGACGAGACTCATGCCCTCAAAGAGAAAACGCCCGGTCAAACCGACGATGCATCGGCTTGACCGGGCGTTTTCTCTGCATTCAATAACAAATAATTGTTTATACAAAACTTGTCAAGCATCAAGTTGAAATTACCGTTCACCGAAGTTTTTCTACCGCTCTAGTAATACTTGTTCAAACAACTAGCCAAATAGCGTATTGTACAAATCAGCAAAAGGGGCAAAGTCCCCGAGCCAATCTCCGAAGGCGGCGGCAAAGGGTGCCGCCACGGTGTGAAAGGGTGGATTGTAATGAAGAACGAAATGAGCAGAAGGCAGTTCCTGGGCTTTGCTGGTTCCGCGGCTGCGGTTCTTGGTCTGGGTCTCGTGGGCTGCGGCGGTTCTGCCGGCTCTGGCTCCTCTGCTTCTGGTGACGCTGCCGAGGTCTACTTCCTCCAATTCAAGCCCGAGGTCGACAAGGAGTGGAAGGAGATCGCCAAGGCCTATAAGAAGGAGAAGGGCGTCGAGGTCAAGATCGTGACCGCCGCCTCCAACACCTACGAGGAGAAGCTCAAGTCCGAGATGTCCAAGAGCTCCGCTCCGACCCTGTTCCAGGTCAACGGCCCCACCGGTCTTAAGAACTGGAAGGATTACTGCGCCGACCTGTCCGATACCAAGCTCCGCGGTGAGCTCATTGACGACTCCCTGGCTCTGCAGTCCGACGGCAAGGATCTGGGTATCGACTGGGTCCAGGAGAGCTACGGCATCATCTACAACAAGCAGCTGCTCGAGAAGGCTGGCTACAAGGCCGAGGACATCAACTCCTTCGACAAGCTGAAGGCTTGCGCCGACGACATCCAGGCCCGCAAGGACGAGCTTGGCATTGAGGGTGCCTTCACTTCTGCTGGTATGGATGACTCCTCCAGCTGGCGCTATACCACCCACCTCGCCAACCTCCCGCTCTACTACGAGTTCGAGAAGGAGCACAACCAGGAGGACGACGAGATCAAGGGCGAGTATCTCGACAACTTCAAGCAGATTTTCGACCTGTACATCACCGACTCCACCTGCGATCCTTCGCAGCTTGCCTCCAAGACCGGCGATGACGCCACCAACGAGTTCGCAACCGGCAAGGCCGTCTTCTATCAGAACGGCTCCTGGGCTTACTCTGACCTCACCAAGGCCGGCATGACCGACGATCAGATTGGCATGATGCCGATCTACATCGGTGTCGACGGCGAGGAGAACCAGGGCCTGTGCTCCGGCGGCGAGAACTACTGGTGCGTCAGCTCCCAGGCTTCCGAGGATGCCCAGAAGGCCACCGAGGACTTCATGTATTGGTGCGTCACTTCTGACACCGCCACCAGCATCATCGCTGACAAGATGGGTCTGACTGCCCCGTTCAAGAGCGCTAAGGAGACCACCAACGTCTTCTCGCAGCAGGCCGTTGCCATGGCCAAGGACGGCAAGAAGACCGTCGCTTGGGACTTCGTCTACATCCCCTCTGAGGAGTGGAAGAAGAACCTCAAGCAGGCTCTGATCGCCTATGCTGCCGACAACAGCAAGTGGGACGGCGTCAAGAACGCCTTCGTCGATGGCTGGAAGACCGAGAAGGCTGCTTCCGAGTAAGCAGTTGCTGCCCAAGCTATCTGATTAGCGACAGGGGGCGGGCAGACGTTGGTTTGCCCGCCCCCTGCATATTGAAAGGACCCTTCTATGGGCAAAGCACTCAAGCGCTGGTGGCCGCTCTTTATGCTGCCCACGTGTCTGGCGTTTATGATCGGGTTCGTGATCCCCTTTATCCAGGGTTTCTATCTCTCGTTCTGCCAGTTTATTACCATCAACAACACGCACTTTGTCGGTATCGAGAACTACGTGCGCGCACTGTCCGATCCGCAGTTTGCCACGTCGTTCTTCTTTACCGTGGCGTTTGCCTTCCTGTCGACGGTGCTCATCAACGTGATCGCCCTCGCCATCGCGCAGGCGCTCACCCGCAAAGCGCTCAAGGGCACCAACATCTTCCGTACGATCTTCTTTATGCCTAACCTGATCGGCGGCATCGTGCTGGGCTACATCTGGCAGATTCTGATCAACTGCCTGCTCTCCAACGTGGGCGCCCAGCTCATCGCTCTTAACTCTGCTGCTGGCTTCTGGGGCCTTATCATCCTGACCCTGTGGCAGCAGGTCGGCTACATGATGATCATCTACATCGCTGGTCTGCAGTCCATTCCGTCCGACTACATCGAGGCCGCCAAGGTCGACGGCGCTACGGCATGGCAGACGTTTTGGAAGGTTAAGATCCCTAACCTGATGCCGACCATCACCATCTGCCTGTTCCTGTCCATCACCAACGGCTTTAAGCTGTTCGACCAGAACCTCGCCCTTACCGGCGGCGCCCCCGCGCACTCCACCGAGATGCTCGCCCTGAACATCTACAACACGTTCTATTCGCGTGCCGGTATCGCATGGCAGGGCATTGGTCAGGCCAAGGCGGTTATCTTCTGCATCCTGGTCGTGGCCATCTCCATGATCCAGCTTAAGGCCACGAGGTCCAAGGAGGTGCAGCAGTAATGAAACGCGATAAGGTTATCAACCGCGCGCTCTCGATTTTCTTTACGATCCTGTCGCTCGCGTGGATCTACCCCGTGTTCATGATTGCGCTTAATTCCTTTAAGAAAGCGACCGCAATCAGCACCACCACGGCATTCGATCTGCTCACGCCCGAGACGTTCAACGGCCTCGCAAACTACATGCACGCCCTTAACGAGCAGGGCTTTGCCTCGGCATTTATGTACTCGCTCATCATCACGGTCACGTCGGTCGTGCTGATCTTGGTGTGCTGCTCCATGTGCGCTTGGTACGTGGTTCGTGTCAACAACAAGATCTCGAACTTCTTCTATTACCTGTTCGTGTTCTCGATGGTCGTGCCCTTCCAGATGCTCATGTTCACGCTGTCCAATTTGGCGGACCGCATCGGCTTCAACACGCCGTTCAACATCTGCTTTATCTACCTCGGCTTTGGCGCGGGCCTGGCGGTCTTTATGTTCGCCGGCTTTGTAAAGAACATTCCGCTCGAGATCGAAGAGGCGGCCATGATCGACGGCTGCAACCCGGTCCAGGTGTTCTTTAAGATCGTCCTTCCCATCATGAAGCCCACCTATCTTTCGGTCGGCATCCTCGAGACCATGTGGGTCTGGAACGACTATCTGCTGCCCTACCTTACGCTCGACTCCACCAAGTACAAGACCATTCCTATCTTGATCCAGTACTTCCGCGGCGGCTACGGCCACGTCGAGCTCGGCCCCATGATGGCCTGCATCATGATGGTCGTTATCCCCATCGTTATCATGTACATCCTCTGTCAGAAGTACATCATCGACGGCGTGGTGGCAGGTGCCGTCAAGGGCTGATACCGTAACTGTTTTGCAAGTTTCTGCGGCGCCCCTCAGCGCGGCGCCGCATATCGAAAGGTAGAGACATGGCCGAGATCGTTCTCAAACATGTTCAGAAGGTGTATCCCAACAACGAGTCAAAAAAGAAGGGCTTCTTTGGCAAAAAGAAGAAGACCGAGGAGAAGAAGCACAACCTCAAGGTTACCGAGGACGGTGTGCTCGCTGTAGAGGACTTCAACCTCACCGTTCACGACCAGGAGTTCGTCGTCCTCGTTGGCCCCTCTGGCTGCGGTAAGTCCACGACGATGCGCATGGTCGCCGGCCTGGAGGACATTACCTCGGGCGATGTGCTCATCGACGGCAAGCGTGTCAACGACGTGGCGCCCAAGGACCGCGACATCGCCATGGTGTTCCAGAGCTACGCTCTGTACCCCAATATGACGGTGTACGAGAACATGGCATTTACGCTCGAGCTCAAGAAGGTCCCCAAGGACGAGATCGACCGCAAAGTTCGCTCTGCTGCCGAGATTCTGGGCATTACCGAGTACCTCGACCGTAAGCCCAAGGCGCTTTCGGGCGGCCAGCGCCAGCGTGTGGCCATCGGCCGCGCCATCGTGCGTGACCCCAAGGTCTTCCTGATGGACGAGCCACTGTCCAACCTGGACGCCAAGCTTCGTAACCAGATGCGTGCCGAGCTCATTAAGCTGCGCCACGAGATCAAGGGCACGTTCATTTATGTTACTCACGACCAGACCGAGGCTATGACCCTCGGTGACCGTATCGTGGTCATGAAGGACGGCGTCGTCCAGCAGATCGCCACCCCGCAGGAGGTCTTCAACCATCCCGCGAACATCTTCGTCGCCGGCTTTATCGGCGTGCCGCAGATGAACTTCTTCGATGCCCAGCTGGTGCGCTCGGGCAACGGCTTTACCGTCAAGACCGAGGATATGAACGTGGCGCTCGCCCCCGAGACCTGCGCTCAGCTTGCCCTCAACTGGGACGGCGGCGACGTGAAGGAGATCACGGCCGGCGTGCGCCCCGAGCAGATTCTGCTTGCCGACAAGGACGAGGAGGGCGCGCTCCAGGGTACCGTCGAGGTGACCGAGCTCATGGGTTCGACCGAGCATGTCCACGTGACCGCTCCCGACGGCCAGTTTGTTCTGATTATCCCCGTCGTCGACCTCGAGGCCAAGGGCGCGCTCAAGGCTGGCGACACCATCTGGTTCAAGTTCGAGAAGAACGCGACCCATCTCTTCGATAAGGTCTCTGGCAAGAACCTTATCTAGGCCCGGTGCATCCAGGCCCTCCCTTTGGGCGACTGCGGTATTGCCATCCTTTTGCCGCGGTCACATATAAGGCTCCCCTCCCGTCCACTGGGCGAGAGGGGGAGCCTTTCTTTGTGTTGGGATTGTCTGACCGGTCGTTTGTCTCGATCTGTAACAGCTGGGACCGTTTTGGTTGAGTAGTTGTTATGGATCGAGATTGTTTGGTCGAGTCGGGTCACAGGGCAACGTGCGGGCACAAAAAACGGAGCCGTGTTGCCACGACTCCGTTTCTCAAGAGGATGGGTAGGGGAAGCGAAATTAGTTCAGGTGCCAGATCTCGTCGTTGTACTGGGAGATCGTGCGGTCGGACGAGAAGGTGCCGGCGTTGGCGATGTTGATCAGCGCCTTGCGCATCCAGGCGTCCTGGTCCTCGTAGTCGGCCAGCACGCGCTCCTTGGTCTGGATGTATTCCTCAATGTCGAGTAGGGCCATAAACCAGTCTTTGCCCTTGATGTCGCCGTGCAGACGCTGCAGGCGCTCTGCGTTGCCGGTCGCCATAAAGGCGGGGTTGGTGATGAAGTCCACCAGCAGCTTGATGCCGGGCTTGCGGTAGAGCGCGCCGGCGTCATAGGTGCCGTCGGCGTAGAGCTGCTCGACCTGCTTGGACGAGGCGCCAAAGGTATAGATGTTCTCGTCGCCCACGAGCTCGGCAATCTCTACGTTGGCACCGTCGAGCGTGCACAGGGTCAAAGCGCCGTTGAGCATGAACTTCATGTTGGAGGTTCCGCTCGCCTCTTTGGAGGCCAGGCTGATCTGCTCGGAGATGTCGGCGGCGGGGATCACGCGCTCGGCAGCGGTGACGTTATAGTTCTCGATCATGACAACCTGCAGGTAGGGGGCCACGTCGGGGTCGTTTGCTATCCACTGGGACAGCGTCAGGATTAGATGAATGATGTCTTGGGCGATGGTGTAGGCAGGGGCCGCCTTGCCGCCAAAGATGATGGTGACGGGGTGCTTAGGCTTGTTACCGTTCTTGATGTCGAGATACTTCCAGATGATGTAGAGCGCGAGCATCTGCTGGCGCTTGTACTCGTGGATACGCTTGACCTGAACATCGATGATGGCGTTGGAGGGAATGGTCACACCCTGCTCGAGCGCCATAAACTCGCGCATGATGGCCTTGGCCTCGGTCTTGGTGGCAGCCAAGCGCTCAAGAACACCTTTGTCGTCAACGAACTCGGCAAGCTTGCTCAGGTCGCCGGTGCTGCGCCAATCGGTGCCGATTACATCGTCGAGCAGGCTGGCGAGCGCGGGGTTGGCGCCATGGATCCAACGGCGGAAGGTGATGCCGTTGGTCTTGTTGGAGAACTTCTCGGGATAGATCTCGTAGAACGGGTGAAGCTCGGTGTCCTCCAGAATCTTGGTGTGGAGTGCGGCGACGCCATTGATGGAGAAGCCAAAGTGAATGTCCATGTGGGCCATGTGGACGGTGTCGTGCTCGTCGATGATGGCGACGCGCGGGTCGTCGTGCTCGGCCTTGGCGACCTCGTCGAGCTTGACGATGATGTCGGCGATGGCGGGCGAGACCTTCTGCAGGCTGGTGAGCGGCCACTTCTCGAGCGCCTCGGCAAGAATCGTGTGGTTAGTGTAGGCGACCATGGAGCGCACGATGGCCACGGCCTCGTCAAACTCGATGCCATGCTCGGTGGTGAGCAAGCGAATGAGCTCGGGGATGACCATGGTGGGGTGCGTGTCATTGATCTGGACTACGGCGTAGTCGGCCAGGTCGTGCAAGTTGCTGCCGCGCTCGATGGCCTCGTCGATCAGGAGCTGGGCGGCGTTGCTCACCATGAAGTATTCCTGGTAGATGCGAAGCAGGCGGCCCTGCTCGTCGGAATCATCCGGATAGAGGAACAAGGTGAGGTTCTTGGCGATCTCGGTCTTGTCGAAGTCGATGGAGCTGCCGGGGACCAGGCCGTCGTCGACACTTGCCAGGTCGAACAGGCGCAGG
>CABTAA010000065.1 GCA_902482615.1 uncultured Collinsella sp. | reverse complement strand
GCCGACTTCGACGGCGACCAGATGGCCGTGCACGTGCCGCTGGGCGCCGAGGCTCAGGCCGAGGCCCGCGTGCTCATGCTCTCTGCGAACAACCTGCGCTCGCCGGCATCCGGCAAGCCGGTCAACATCCCTTCGCAGGACATGATCATCGGTGTGTACTACCTCACCCAGGTTCGCGAGGGTCTGCCGGGCGAGAACCACGTGTTCTCGAGCTTCGACGACGCGCTGCACGCCTATGACTGCCGCTCCGAGGTCGACATGCAGGCCAAGATCCAGGTCCGCGTGTCCGCTGCCGATGCCAACGTCATCAACGAGGACGGCACCCGTATCTTCCGCGTCAAGAACGGCAAGAACGAGTTTGTCGACTACGACGTCACCGGCAACAAGACCGCGCGCTTCGAGACCTCTATCGGCCGCATCATCTTCAACCGCCAGTGCCTGCCCGAAGACTATGAGTTCATGAACTACAAGATGGTCAAGGGCGACGTGGCCAAGCTGGTTGCCGACTGCTGCGATCGTTACCCCGAGGCCAAGGTCGGCCCGATCCTCGACGCCATCAAGTACTCCGGCTTCCACTACGCTACCCGCGCCGGCCTCACCATCTCGGTGTGGGACGCTCTCATCCCTGCCGAGAAGCAGGAGCTGCTCGACCGCGCCCAGGCCAACGTCGACCAGATCAACGAGTACTTCGAGGAGGGCTTCATCAACGAGACGGAGCGCCACATCGAAGTCGTTAACGAGTGGACCGCTTGTACCGACAAGGTCGCAGCGCTCATGCTTGACATGTTCGACGAGGAGAACCCGCTCTACATGATGGCCGACTCCGGCGCCCGTGGTTCTAAGACCCAGCTGCGTCAGCTCGGCGGCATGCGTGGCCTGATGGCAGACATGTCCGGCGAGACGATCGACCTTCCCATTAAGGCGAACTTCCGCGAGGGCCTGCTGCCGCTCGAGTACTTCATTTCGACCTACGGCGCCCGTAAGGGCCTGGTCGATACCGCATCCCACACCTCGGACTCTGGTTACCTGACCCGTCGTCTGGTCGACGTGGCCCAGGACGTCATCGTCCGCGAGGAGGACTGCGGTACGCACGAGGGCGTCACCTACAACCTCATCATCCCCGGCACCACCGATCTCAACACCGACCTCGTCGGCCGTTGCTTCATTGAGGACGTCGTGGCTCCCGATGGCACCGTGCTCTTTGAGCAGGACGGCTACATCGAGAAGGTCGCCGACATCCAGAAGATGGTCGATGCGGGCCTCAAGAAGGTCAAGCTTCGCGCGCTGCTCACCTGCCGCTCCAAGTACGGCGTGTGCCAGAAGTGCTACGGCTGGGATCTTTCCACCCGTCGTCCGGTCGCCATCGGTACTGCCGTCGGCATTATTGCCGCCCAGTCCATCGGCGAGCCCGGTACGCAGCTTACGATGCGTACCATTCACTCCGGCGGCGTCGCTGGCGTCGACGATATTACGCAGGGTCTGCCTACGGTCAGCCGTATGTTCGATATCGTCGGCAACGTCAACGAGAAGATCCTGGGTCGCGAGGCCGAGCTGGCTCCGTACTCCGGCCACCTCTCGATTAAGCCCGAGAAGTCCGAGTACGTGCTGACGCTCACCGACTCCGAGGATCACACCCGTGTCCTCGACGAGCGTCGCGTCCCCGCTTCGGTGCGCTTTATGCCCGAGATCGAGGACGGCTGCGAGGTTCGCGCCGGTGACCAGATCACCAAGGGCTTCGTCAACTTCCGCAACCTGCGCAAGCTGACCGACATCGAGTCGACGATGCACACCTTCGTCGAGAGCGTCAAGGACGTCTACACCAGCCAGGGCGTCGACCTGAACGACAAGCACATCGAGGTGCTCGCACGTCAGATGCTGCGTCGCGTTCAGATCACCAACCCCGGTGACTCCAAGTACCTGCTTGGTCAGTACGTCGACCGCTACGAGTTCGCCGACGAGGTCGAGCGCGTTGCCCGTCTGGGCGGTCAGGCTCCTGTGGCCGAGCCCGTCATCCTGGGTACGCTCAAGGTCGCGTCCAACATCGACTCCTGGCTGTCGAGCGCTTCGTTCATCCGTACCGCCGGCGTCCTTACTGAGGCTGCCATTGAGGGCAAGGTCGACCACCTGCTCGACCTTAAGTCCAACGTTATCGTCGGTAAGAAGATCCCGGCTGGTACCGGCCTCAAGCCGTACGCCAACGCCAAGCTGACGTATCGCACGGCCGACGGCTACGTGGACATCGACGGCCCGGCTTCGCCCAACGCCAAGTCGCTGCCCGAGTGGGCTCCGGTTGAGCTCAAGGACCTGGACGAGCAGCTCCCGCAGCAGCTCGACTGGGCCGGCTACGACGAGTTCGGCGGTGCTGACGGTTCGTTCCCCCGCAACGGCCACACCATCTCCGCCGAGAAGGCTCGCCTGTACCTGTTCGACGACCTGGGCGTGTCGCAGCGCTGGACCAACAAGTTCAGCGAGGTCGGCATCGAGACGGTCGGCGACCTGGTCGGTAAGTCCGAGGAGGATCTGCTGCGCATCGATGGCATCGGTGCCAAGGCAATCGAGGAGCTCCGTGACGGCCTGGAGGCCCACGACCTGCTCTACATCCTCGAGAACAACGACGACGTTGCCGACGAGGAAGACCTCTCGCAGCTGCTGCAGATGGTCTTTAGCCCCGACGGTCCGGACGACATCCTGCTGGGCACCTCCGCCGCTCCGACGCATCACGCCGACGCCGACGAGGAGCTCCTGGGCGCCCCGATCGACGACAAGAAGGCTCCCGCCAACGGCGCGATCAACGAGGACATGGCTTCCCTCGACGAGCTGCTCAACCAGCTCGTGGACACCGACGACGCCGAAGAGGCCAAGGACAACGACGAGGAGTAACTAGTTCCGCCGTTCTAACGAACGGCGGCGACCTCCGTCGCTGCGCGGCCCCCAGAGCTACAATCTGTCATTCAAAAGGCAGGGCATGACCAAAAGGTCAATGCCCTGCCTTTTTCATGCCACCTTGTACGCTCTGGGGGCCGCTCGCTTGCGTATGCTCAACCTGTTGCGTTCCGTTGATCCCTTGCCAATAAGGGACAGGTTTATTTTGGTAGGTTTTCCTGCTTGAATTTGAAACATTTCGTCCGGCCAGAGCGTATCTATGGTGAGGACCTCATCAAGAATCAGTACCGTCACCGGGAGGTGATTATGGAAGAACAAACATTTAGACAGGCGGTCGAAGATCACCGGGATGTCGTGTTTCGAATCGCATTGACGTATCTGCGCGATCGCGCCGATGCCGATGATGTTGCCCAAGATGTCTTTCTTAAGCTGCTCAAAAGCGATACGCAATTTGAGAGTTGGGAGCATCTTCGTCGCTGGCTTATCCGGGTCACGATCAATGAATGCAAATCGCTCTTTCGAAAGCCATGGAGGCGTGTGGAGGATATTGAGAACCTGGCCGATTCGCTTTCGACGGCGCAGGAGGAGACCAAGGTGGTCCTGTCAGACGTTATGCGACTTCCGGAGCGATTCCGCGTCCCCATCGTGCTCTATTACTATCTGGGCTTTTCGACCTCAGAGATTGCCGAGTTACTGCATGTGCCAGCCGCGACCGTTCGAACGCGTTTAGCTCGCGGTCGATCGAAGCTCAAATTCATCCTAGAGGAGGGCGACCGTGAAATCCAATCAAATCAAGCAGGCCTTCGAGTCCATCCAAGCCGATAGCGATCTTGCCGATCGCGTTCTTAATGCAGCTGAAGGCGAGCCGCTTCGCAAAAGGGGTCATGCTAAGCCCCTCTATGTTGCGGTTATCGGGTGTCTTGTCGGAGTGTTGGCGACCGGAGGGGTCGCCTACGCCGTTATCAATTCCAGCTATTTTGCCTCAGCCTGGGGAAACCACGGCAACGGGGATTCCATTACCTGGACAAACGGCGGCTCATCGGGGACTAAATATACCTACACCAGAGAGTTTGGTGATGGCATCGCGCCCCAAAGCCTGGAGGGTGCAGTCCAGGAGGTTAATCTGTCCGTCGAGGGCAACGACTATACGCTCGATATCCATGAGATGGCAATCGACCAAAACGGCTGCGGTGCTGTGACGTTTACGCTATCCAATCCAAATGGTGTTAACTACTACAAGCCGGCAGCAGAGACTGGCGAACTTGTTCTCTATGGTGAAGAAGAACAAGGCATCGGCACGCCCGGCATGAACTTCGGCGAGGAATGGGCTGACACACGCTGCACCATTGATAAGGACACATCAAGCGATACTGTCATTAATGGCACGATGTACTTTGCTTCTATGGATCGCGAGCGAGGTTTTCAACATGCGGTCACCTGGAATATCTCGTGGACCGAGGGCGAAGGCGAGGATGCGAAGCCGTTCGAGGCATCGACGCCCGAGTTTAGCGTTGGAGCGTACGTCGATACAAAGGAACTCCGCTCCGATGACTCGCCTCTCGAGATCAGCCCGTTTTCTATCCAGACACACATCGATGATTTGGGCATTGACGCAGTCACGAAGAAGTTGACGGTTACCTACAAGGATGGATCGGAGCAGATTATCGAAGATGACGACGCAGGGGCGTTCAACTTATATTTTTCTTATACGCGCAATAGCGGAGAGAACATCTGGGTGCCAACGAAGTTGATTGATGTCGACCAAGTGGTCTCAGTAACGCTTGAGGGCACGAGGTGCACGTCAACAGGAGAGACCGAAACAGAAGTACCCTTTACCATCGTTTATTCGTAAAGTCTGGGCCGCTTCCCAAGGGGGGAAGCGGCCTTTTTAGCGTTATATGGACGAGTGGATTGGACGTTATTCGTCTGATTCTCGGAAGAACGTAGCAAATGGATGCGGATCACCGTGAAGAGTGGCGTTTTCCCAGATAAAACCGACCAAAATAAACCTGTCCCTTTTTGGCAGGGAACGTTGCCCCGACGAGCACGTCGGATTCCCGGGCCGGGCGGCACAGGGGTTAAGTTTGTCGCGAGTTCCGCACGAGCCGGAGGCCACTTAATGTGGCCTCCGTGCGAGCCAGGACTGTAGAGCAGCAAACTTAACCCCTGTGCCGCCCGGACCGGGAATCCGCCCCCGCGCACAGAAGGGGATTCCTTTTGTGTAGGCTTTGCGGAAATGTGCCAATTTTGGGATACGCCCGGCGGCGTGGTCTGTTGACGGCACAGCTAACGCCACGTATCCTATCGAACTGCGTGTTTCGTAGGGGGATGCTGACCCCTCGATTCAAGCCGTTGCACTTTACAGAAAGCTGGAATCATTCGAGAAGGAGTACGCTTTGCCTACTATTAACCAGCTGGTTCGCCAGGGCCGTCGTTCCGTGCCCAAGAAGTCCAAGAACGCTGCTCTGCAGCACAACTCCCAGAAGCGCGGCGTGTGCACCCGCGTCTTCACCACGAGCCCCAAGAAGCCGAACTCGGCTCTTCGTAAGGTTGCCCGTGTTCGCCTTGTCAACGGCATCGAAGTTACTGCTTACATCCCGGGTGAGGGCCACAACCTGCAGGAGCACTCCATCGTGCTCGTTCGCGGCGGTCGTGTCCGTGACCTCCCTGGTGTCCGTTATCACGTCATCCGTGGCGCCTACGACGCTGCTCCGGTCCAGAACCGTATGCAGGCCCGTTCCAAGTACGGTGCTAAGCGCCCCAAGGCTAAATAAGCCAGATAACGTTTTGATACTTTCGCCGTGTGCCGCCTAAGCGCCGCACGGTAGACACTTAAGGAGATTTCACATGCCGCGTCGTGCAGCAGCTAATCGTCGTGAGGTTCAGCCTGACGCCGTTTACAACAACCGCCTGGTGACTCAGCTCATCAACAAGGTCCTTCTTGACGGCAAGAAGGCCACCGCTGAGCGCATCGTTTACACCGCTTTCGAGATCGTTGCCGAGAAGTCCGAGGGTGGCGACGCTCTCGCTACCTTCAAGAAGGCTATGGACAACGTCAAGCCCACGCTCGAGGTTAAGCCCAAGCGTGTCGGTGGCGCTACCTATCAGGTCCCGATGGAGGTCAACTCCCGTCGTTCCACCGCTCTGGGTATCCGCTGGATCGTCAACTTCTCCCGCGCTCGCAAGGAGAAGACCATGGCCGAGCGTCTCGCCAACGAGATCCTCGACGCTTCCAACGGCCTGGGCGCTTCCGTCAAGAAGCGTGAGGACGTCTTCAAGATGGCCGAGGCCAACCGCGCGTTCTCTCACTATCGTTGGTAAGTTAAGGTAAGGAACTAACATGGCTAAGCCTAAGTACAAGCTTTCCGATACCCGTAACATCGGCATCATGGCCCACATCGATGCCGGTAAGACCACCACGACCGAGCGTATTCTTTACTACACCGGTAAGACCCACAAGATCGGTGAGGTTCATGAGGGCGCTGCCACCATGGACTGGATGGTTCAGGAGCAGGAGCGCGGCGTAACCATTACCTCCGCTGCTACCACGTGCTTCTGGAACAAGGACGGTAAGGACTACCGCATCCAGATCATCGACACACCGGGCCACGTTGACTTCACCGCCGAGGTCGAGCGCTGCCTGCGCGTCCTCGATGGCGCTGTCGCCGTCTTCGACGCCGTTGCCGGCGTTCAGCCCCAGTCTGAGACCGTTTGGCGTCAGGCTTCCACCTTCAACGTCCCCCGCATCGCCTTCATCAACAAGTATGACCGCGTGGGCGCTGACTTCTTCAACGCTATCGAGACCATGAAGGATCGTCTCGACGCTAACGCCGTGGCCGCTCAGGTCCCGATGGGCGCCGAGGACAACTTCTGGGGCGTCATCGACCTCGTTACCATGACTGCATGGGACTTCAAGGCCGACGAGAAGGGCATGACCTACCCCGAGCCGATGGACGAGATCCCGGCTGAGTTTGCCGACATCGCTGCCACCAAGCGCGAGGAGCTCCTCGACGCTGCTGCCAGCTTTGACGACGAGCTCATGGAGAAGATCCTCATGGAGGAGGACTTCACCGTCGAGGAGCTCAAGGCTGCTCTGCGCAAGGGCGTTCTGGCCAACGAGCTCAACCTCGTCTTCGTGGGCTCCGCCTACAAGAACAAGGGCGTTCAGGAACTGCTCGACGCTGTCGTCGACTACCTGCCCAGCCCGCTCGACGTCGAGGCCGTCACCGGTACCGATCCGGACACCGGCGAGGAGATCCAGCGTCATCCTTCCTTCGACGAGCCCTTCTCCGGCCTGGTCTTCAAGATCATGACCGACCCGTTCGTCGGTAAGCTCACCTATGTCCGCGTTTACTCCGGCCGCGCCGAGTCCGGCTCCTACGTGGTCAACGCTTCCAACGGTCAGCGCGAGCGCCTTGGCCGCATCCTCGAGATGAACGCCGCAGAGCGTATCGACCGTGACGACGCTGCCGCCGGCGACATCGTCGCTTGCGTCGGCTTCAAGAACTCCACCACCGGCGACACCCTGTGCGCCGAGGGCAAGGAGATCGTCCTCGAGAAGATCGAGTTCGCTAAGCCCGTTATCGACGTTGCCATCGAGCCCAAGACCAAGGCCGAGCAGGACAAGATGTCCTTGGCTCTGACCAAGCTCGCCGAGGAGGACCCGACCTTCCAGGTGTCCACCAACCACGAGACCGGCCAGACCATCATCGCCGGCATGGGCGAGCTGCACCTCGAGATCATCGTTGACCGTCTGCTCCGTGAGTTCAAAGTTGACGCTAACGTTGGTAAGCCCCAGGTCGCCTACCGCGAGACCGCTGGTCACGACGTCGAGAAGGCTGAGGGCAAGTTCGTCCGTCAGTCCGGCGGTCGCGGTCAGTACGGCCACGCCGTCATCAAGCTCGAGAAGATGGAGGAGGGCTTCGGCTACGAGTTCGTCAACGCTATCGTCGGCGGCGTCGTGCCCAAGGAGTACATCCCGTCCATCGACAAGGGCATCCAGGAGGCCCTGAACACCGGTGTTATCGCCGGCTTCCCGGTCCTCGACGTCAAGGTCACCCTGTTCGACGGTTCTTACCACGAGGTCGACTCCTCCGAGGCCGCCTTCAAGATCGCCGGTTCCATGGCTATCAAGGACGCCCTCAAGAAGTCCGATCCGCAGCTGCTCGAGCCGATCCTGGCTG
>CABTAA010000064.1 GCA_902482615.1 uncultured Collinsella sp. | reverse complement strand
TTCTGGCGGTTGAGGTAGCCCTCGCGCGATAGCTCCTCGATGGCGCCGCGCACGGTGATGCGTCCCACGCCGTAGTACTTCGCGAGCTCCATCTCGGAAGGGATGCGCGAGCCGGATGCGTACACGCCGCGCGCGATCTCGCCCTTTAGGTCGTCCATAACCTGCTGGTACAGCGGCACGGCGGACACCTCAGTGCGCTCGGTTTTATCGTCGGATGCCATCGTTATGCTCCATTCCGTGCATACTCGGACTCAAACTCTTCAATCGCCGCCATAAACTGCTCGCCAAAGGCGTCGGCCTTTTTCTCGCCGATACCGTTGACCTGGATAAGCTCATCGCGCGTCTGCGGGCGTAGGCGGCACAGACCGCGCAGAGCCTTGTCGGAAAAGACCATGTACGGCGCCATCTCCAGCTCGGTCGAAATCTCCTTGCGCAGGGCGCGCAGGCGCTCGAACAGCTCGGCATCGTCGCCCACGCGCGGGCGCTGATCCAGCTCGGCCTCCTCGCGCAGCAGATCCACCGCACGGCGGGCGCGGGCCGAGGCCTTGCGCTTGGACGCGCGACGCTTAACGGTAAAGGCAAACGCCTCGTCCTCGACCTCGCCGGCACGCGGGCCCAGGCCAACGACCGGGTACTGCCCCTGCGAGGTGGCCAAATAACCGCGGCCGCACAGCTGGCCGATGATGTCCTTGATGCGCCCGACCGATTCGCCCGACAGCTCACCGTAGCCGCGGTCCTCGTCCAGACGCATCTGGCGAATGCGCTCGGTGTTGCCGCCGTGGAGCACATCGGCGACCAGCGATTTGCCAAAGCGCATGGGGCGCGTGGCCACATAGCGCACGGCGGCGCGGGCCATATCGGTGGCGTCCTCGACCTCGAACTGCGTGAGGCAGTTGCTGCAGTTGCCGCAGCCCTCGGCCTCGTCCGCGGCATGCTCGGCCGCGGCCTCGTCGCCAAAGTAGCGCAGCATGTATTCGCGCAGGCAACCGGTGGTATTGCAGTAACCCTCCATCTGGCTGAGCAGACGATATCGATTCTGGAGCGCCCACGCGCGCTGCTCGTCGTCGAGCGCCTTATCGGCGGCATCGCCGCGATCGATCAGAAAACGACGCATGCGAAAATCGTTACCGTTCCACAGCAAGTGACAGCTGGCCGGATCGCCATCGCGGCCAGCGCGGCCCGCCTCCTGGTAGTAGG
Source organism: uncultured Collinsella sp. (assembly GCA_902482615.1). Taxonomy (GTDB): domain Bacteria; phylum Actinomycetota; class Coriobacteriia; order Coriobacteriales; family Coriobacteriaceae; genus Collinsella. The sequence goes on along the minus strand of CABTAA010000064.1, from coordinate 7,033 downwards.
CCTCGATGCTCTCGGGCACGTTGTTGTGAATCACGTAGCGCACGTTGGGCTTGTCGATGCCCATACCAAACGCGTTGGTGGCAACCATCACCTGGATATCGTCGTCGATAAAGGCGCGCTGGCTTTGGCGACGGGCATCGTTGCCCATGCCGGCATGGTAGCGGCCAACGCGAATGCCGCTGGGGCCCAGCGCCTCGGCAAGCTCGCCCGCCAGCGCATCAACTGTCTTGCGGGTCGAACAATACACGATACCGCTCTCGCTCGAATGCGCAATCACATAGTCGCGCACCCACGCGGCCTTGGCCTTGTCGCCCATCTCCTCGCAGCCAAAGTAGAGGTTCTTGCGATCGAAGCCCGTCACCACCGTCGCGGGGTTTTGCAGGCCGAGCATCTGCTGAATGTCCGCGCGCACGCGCTCGGTCGCCGTAGCGGTAAAGGCCGCCACGATGGGGCGCTGCGGCAGGGAATCGATGAACTCGCGAATCTGCAGGTAGGCGGGGCGGAAATCCTGACCCCATTGGCTCACGCAGTGGGCCTCGTCAATGGCTACGAGCGGCACGCCAATGCCGCCGTCCGCCGCGGCTTCCTGCGCAAAGGCTAAAAAACGCGGCTCGAGCAAGCGCTCGGGCGCCACGTACATAAGCTGGTAGCGGCCCTCACTCGCCCGCTTGAGCACGGTGTTTTGCTGGGCCGGAGTAAGGCTGGAGTTGAGATAGCTGGGTCGCGCACCCGCCGCGAGCAACGCACGGGTCTGGTCCTCCATAAGCGACAGCAGCGGACTCACCACAAAGGTGATGCCGGGCAGCATGAGCGCGGGCACCTGGTAGCAAATGGACTTGCCGGCGCCCGTGGGCATAACACCCAGCGCATCGCGGCCTGCAAGAATCGCATCCACCATGCGGTCCTGCCCCGGGCGAAACGAGGTGTAGCCAAAATAGGCGCCGAGCGTGTCGAGCGCCATCTGCTGCATGCTATCGGTCATGGTTTCCTAACGTCCAAGTCATCTGCCGCCGATTATACGCCGCCACGCGGACAGCAGCACACGGCCGCCGCCCAGACTAGTCGTTTAAGAACGCCCCCAACGGCTAAGGAGTGTCCCCAGGTGCCGGCAGAAAAGGAACGTCCCCAAGTGCCGGCCCGGCAACGCCGATGTTTTGGCGCGGACAGCGAAAGCCCACCAGAGCGAGCAAGGTGCCTTGAAACGAGGCGGCATTGACCTTCTGGTCATGCCGCCGAAGTTGAAAGGCAGATTGCCGCTCTGGCGGGCTTGCAGCGTCGAGCCGTTACGCGGTTTGGTAAAACCGCGTAACTTACATGACCATAACGTAGCGCGATCCCACGTAGTACTGCTTACCCATCAGGACCGGCTCGCCATTGGGGCCCGTGAAGCCGGCACGCAGGTTGAGCAGCGGATCGTGCGGAGCAATGCCCAGCTCGGCCGCCTGCTCGGTATTGGTAGGAACGGCCTCGACCGTGCGGTAGCCAACCGAGACAATCGGCGTTCCGCCAACACGCTCGACCTCGGCAAAAATCGACTTGTCCTCAAGATCGGCCGTCAACAGCTCACGGTAGGCGTCAAACGGCACAAAGATGTTCTCCTCAAAGATGGGCTCGCCGTCGGCTGTACGCACGCGCTTAATATGCAGCAGCAGCGCGTCCTTCTGCAGGCCAAAGAACTCCATCTCGTTTTGACGTGCCGGCACAATCTGGCGATCGACCACATGTGCGCCCGCCTTCATGCCATTATCGGCACACAGCGCGGTAAACGTCTGCAGCGTCGAAGCGTGGAACTGGCGGTTGATGTGCGGCGTAGAGACAAAGGTGCCACGGCCCTGCTGCTTAACCAGGTAGCCATCGGAGCACAGCTCCTCGACGGCGCGGCGCACCGTAATGCGGCTCACATCGTACTGCTCGGCTAGCTCAAGCTCGGACGGAATACGCTCCTTGGGTGCATAAACACCTTTCTCGATCGCATCCTTGATTTCGTCGTAAATCTGCTGGTAAAGCGGTGCATTTTTGGGTGCAGGCATATCTAATCACTCTTATCGAAATATCGAAATAACTAATACGTATATAACGTCTAGTTTCATATTACCTCATAATGATAAAACGATACACCTCCCTACCAAAAAGCGACAGCTTCATTTTGGTAGGTTTTATCTGGGCAAACGAGAGCCTCTCGAAAGCAACGGGGCTTTCGGGGGGCTCGTTCGGATGGGTTGCGCAGGACCGGCAAAATGCCAATACCCTACTTGCCGTCGTCCTGCTGCAGGCTGTCCTGTTCGCTGAGGCGCGCCTGCCTGCTGGCCATGCGTGCGGGCTTGTCGGGATCGGGAACGGCCGTGGGCATGGGCTCGTCGACATGACCACCCCACCAGCCGCCCACAAAGTTGAGCGTGTGGAACACGTTGATCACGGCGCCGGAATCAACGTCGCACACCAGCTTGATAATGTCCTGGCTCTCATAGGTCGAGACAACGGCGTGCAGCAGATACATCTTTTCGCGGCTGTATCCGCCGATGACCTCGGCGCAGCTAATGCCGTGCTGAAAATGGTTTACGTAGGCAGTCATGACCTCGTCTGCCTTACGCGTCGTGATCTGCAGCGTCACGCGATCGTAGCGACGATAGAAACTGTCGATGGTCTTGGTCGAAATAAACTGGAACACGATGGAATACGCCGCCTTGTCCCAGCCAAACATAAAGCCAAAGATCGCCAGGATAAAGCAGTTGAAACCAAAGATGACACCCCAGATGGTCTTGCCCGTGTGGTTGGAAACCCACAGCGCGATAAAGTCGGTGCCGCCAGTGGATGCGCCGGATTTAAGCGCGATGGCAGCGCCCAGACCCGAGACCACGCCGCCAAAAATGATGAGCATGATCTTGTCGCCCAAAAATGGAGCGAAGTGAAAGACGTTGAGGAACAGCGACGAGAGCACGACCTGCATCATCGAGAAGATGACGAAGCGCTTGCTAATGCCGCTCCAGCATAGGAGCGCCACGGGGATGTTGAGCGCGAGCATACCGAGCGAGATGTCGATGTGAACGCCGCCCAGCGAGGTAACGCGATCGAGCAGGACCGCAACGCCGGTGAGGCCGCTCGGAAGCAGGTCGGCGGGCTGAATGAACGCCTGGATCAGGAATGTCTGGAGAACGGCGGAAATCGTGACCGCCACGGCAGTAATGGCGCGGCGGACGATGGTGAGGCGGCCGAGTACGAGCACGCGGTCCGTGAGCTGATCGATGGCGTTCGCCACGCAGGCTCCTTTCGAAGGCAGATGTAGTTGTGGGGTATGTCCGCGATTGTAGCATGGAGCGTGCGGGGGCGCTTCAATTCACCCTCTCTCGACAACCAAAGCGGGACCAGCAATCCCACGACCAAAGGCCCAAATTACAAGTGAGTAGACTTTACGCGACCTGCAGAGCACACCCAAAACCGCCACCCCTGTGACCTGCGGTTTTACTAGAGCAGATGCGCTTTGTGCTCGTCCTGCGCCAAAAAGTCTACTCACTTAATCCGAATCGAAGCCAAACGGATCCAAATAGATGACAAATTAAGCCAATCCGCAGCAAAAGACGCGTGAATCAGTGCTTCTCGCGGCGGATTGACGCTACAAAGCGGCCAAAATGTCGGTCAGATTATCGATAACGGCATCGGCTCGCGATTGATCGAGGTTGACACCCTCGTGCGGACGCAGCGCCAGGACACGGGCGCCGGAGCGCTTACCGGCCTCGATGCCCAAAGGCGAGTCCTCGATAACCAGGCACTCGGTAGGCTCCACCCTCAGCGCCTCCATGGCACGCAGGTAGATCTCGGGGTCGGGCTTAAATGCACTGCACTCGTGACCGCTGATGGTGTAGTCCAGCACGTCGGCGATACCGGCAATCTCCACCAGCTCGTCGATCAGCTCGCGATAGGACGAGCTCGCGATGGCGCACTTCACGCCGCGCTCATGTAGCTCACGCATCACCGGTTCCGTCTGCTCATTGAGCAGCTCGGCATACGGAACGGGGTGGTCCGGGCTATAGACCTGCTTGTACTCCACGCGCAGACGCTCGCGCAGCTCAATATCGTCGGGCACCAGCGCCTCCCAAATGGCGGGCTCGTTAGACCCCGAAAGATCGGGGATCTCGTCAAAGTGGAACCCCTTCTCTTCCATAAACGCCACGCGGCGACGGTTGTAGAACCACTCGGTATCGACCAGCACGCCGTCCATGTCAAACAGCACTGCCTTGATCATACGCATCTCCTCCCACCTGCCAAAAAGGGACAGGTTTATTTTGGTAGGTTTTATCTGGGATTTGCGACGCGACAGACACGCCCTCCCCAGAGCAAAAAAGGGGACGGAGCGCAAACCCCATCCCCTCTCAATCAACCCGTAAGGTCTACTTACTTGTGATTAGTAGGAAAGCTTCCACATGTAGCGACGCATGGTCAGCGGGTGCTGACGGGCCTCGGCGATCTGGTTGCCGTACTCGCGCATAACGGCGAGGTGCAGCAGCGGGTTGAAGTAGGTGACGACGCTCGCGGGCACGGCGTCGGCCAGGCCGTAGTCCTTGGAGTCGATCAGAGCGACCTTGGCGCCCATGCGCTCAAGGAAGGTGAGGGCGCGGGCGTCCATCGGACGGGTGGCGCCATCGGACATGAAGAAGACGTAGGGCTTACCCTCGGTGGAAACCTCGAACGGGCCGTGGAAGTACTCGCCGGTGTTGTAGGCGGCGGCGTCGATCCACTGCATCTCGGTGAACAGGAAGGCAGCGTGAGAATAAGCCATCTTCTCGGAGGCACCGGAAGCCATGAAGTAGATCATCTTGTCGTCCTTGAAGTCCTCGGCGAACTTCTTGGCGAGCTTCTTGCAGGACTGAGCGGCGTTCTCGCAGAGTTCAAAGACGTTGGTGAGGCCGGTGATCATGTCCTCGTAGTGGTCATAACCCTCGGTCTGCTGAAGGATCTCGACAGCAAGAGCGATGGCATAGCCAGGCTTCTCGCACTTGGCAGCGAAGTTGGCGTGGAAGCCGTGAACGATGACGTAGTCAGCGTCGACGGTCAGAGCGGAGCCAGCCTTGTTGGTGAGGGAGACGACCGGGCAGTTGTGCTTCTTGGCGGTCTTGTTGGCCTCGACGGTCTCGGGCGTGGAGCCACCGAGGGAGCAGGTGATCACGAAGGTGTGCTCGTTAACCCAGGAAGGCGTGTCGTAGTTGAACTCGTTAGCGGTGAAGATCTGAACGTTCAGCTTGTCCGTGTTGTTGGCCAGGAAGTACTTGGCGGGGTAAAGGTCGGACATGGAAGCGCCGCAGCCGACGAAGGCGACGCTGTGGATCTCGTGGTTGGACAGGACGTCAGCGACGATCTGCTTAGGGAGGTTAAGGTCGATCTCGTACATCTGACACATTCCTTTCGATTTTTGCGGCGCCACTTTGCCGGACGCTCGCAGGGTTACCGTGGTTTGGACCGAGTCGCCGGCCCGTTGAGGATGCGACAAAGGGGTTGTCCCATTGTCACGTATAGGGATGGAAGCCTGCCTGGGGTATGGGATGCCAGGCAGGCCCCCGGGGGAAAGCGGTTAGACGCTTGGTCGCGACTAGGCCAGGATGCCGGCCGCGGAGAGGGCGATACCGCCCACGATGGCGATCACGAGAAGCCAACCGGTGTTGACGTTCTTCTTGATGAGCCAGTACATAAGGCCGGTGAGGCCAAGGGAGATCATCTGGGGCATCATGCCGTCCAGGATGTCCTGGATCACGACGGTGCCGTCAGCGAACTGCAGCGGGGTGGTGGCGCCGATCAGTGTAGCGATCATGCCGCCCACGGACATAAGACCCACGATGCCGCAGACATACATGAGCTTCTCCATGAGGTCGCCGCCCTGAAGCTTGCTCAGGTACTCGTGACCTCCCTGATAGCCCATCTTGGCTGCGAACCAAGTGATCAGCACAGAGGGGACGATGGAGATGAGCATGGCCAGGATCGGGCCCATGATGGAGCCCTGCTGAGCCAGCTGAACGCCCAGGCCAAAGGCGATAACGCGGATGGTGCCCTGGAAGAAGGAGTCACCGATGCCGGAAAGCGGACCCATGAGGGAGGTCTTGACCGCGTTGATCGAATCGGGATCGAAGTTCTCGGGATCCTTGGCGTACTCCTCCTCCATGGAGGCGGCGAGGCCCAGGATGAAAGCGCTCGTCTGCGGGGTGCAGTTGTAGAACGCCATGTGACGGTGGTAAGCCTCTTTCTTAGCAGCGAGCTGCTTGGGGTCGGACTCATCCGGATAGAGGCGATCGAGCGTGGGAACCATGCCGTAGAGGAAGCCCATGTTCATCTGACGCTCGTAGTTCCAAGAGGCCTGGATGGCCCAGGAGCGCCAGAAGAACTGGCTGACCTTCTTGTTCAGGGACACGTCCTTGGTTGCGGTTGCCATAGTGTGTTCCTCCTTAGTCTTCGTCGTCTTCGAGCGGATCGTAGTCGGAATCGACACCGGCGGCTGCATGGGAACCGTTGAACTTGAAGCCCATGAAGACGACAGCCAGGCACACACCGATCAGAGCGACCGCGATGACGGACAGGTTGAGGTAAGCGGCGAGCAGGAAACCGATGAACAGGAACGGAGTCATACCCTTCTTGATCATCATGGTGAGCAGCAGGGCCAAGCCGTAGGCGGTCATGATCTTGGTCGAAACGTTAAGACCAGTGGACAGCCACTCGGGAACCATGTTGACGATGGCCTGAACCAGGTCGGTGCCAACAAAAACGGCGAGGAAGATCGGCAGGAAGTACATGACGGCGTACAGACCGGAGCCAGCGCAGATGTGCATACGGTAAGCGGTCTTGAACTTTCCGTTATCGATCGCGCTATCTGCCACATGGGTGAGGGCGGCGATGATGGAACGGAACACGATGCCGAGGAGCTGACCCAGGACGGCGACCGGGATGGCGATCGTCATGGCGGTCTCGGCGGAAGCATCGAGCGGCACCTTTTTGTCGACGTTTGGACTATGCGGGTCTGGCTCCTCAGGAGAGCCAATGCCATAGATACACG
>CABTAA010000063.1 GCA_902482615.1 uncultured Collinsella sp. | reverse complement strand
GTCCAGGCTGTCTACGTCCCCGCAGACGACCTGACCGACCCGGCGCCTGCCACGACGTTTACGCACCTCGATGCCACCACGGTTCTTTCGCGTAGCATTTCGTCGCTCGGCCTGTTCCCGGCTATCGACCCGCTCGCGTCTTCCTCCGACGCTCTCGATCCCTCGATCGTCGGCGAGGAGCACTACCGTGTCGCTGTCAAGGTCCAGGAGCTCCTGCAGGAGTACTCCGACCTTCAGGACATCATCGCCATTCTGGGTATGGACGAGCTGTCCGAGGAGCAGCGCCTTACGGTCAACCGTGCCCGTAAGATTCAGCAGTTCCTCTCGCAGTCCTTCCACGTCGCCGAGAAGTTCACCGGCAACCCCGGTGTCTACGTCCGCGTCGAGGATACCGTCCGCTCTTTTGCCGAGATTGTCGACGGCAAGGCCGATGACCTGCCCGAGCAGGCTTTCCGCTATGCTTCCACGATTGAGGACGTGCGCGAGCGCGCCCGCAAGATGGGGGAGAAGTAGGTTATGCGTATCCGCATCGTGTGCCCCGTGAGCTGCGCCTATGAGGGCGACGCTGCGTTTGTGTCGATTCCGTCCACGGATGGCGAGTTTGGCGTTCTGCCTGCTCACTCCAGCGAGATCTGCACGATCGACCGCGGTTACGTTCGCGTTTCCGATAAGGCCATGGGCACTGTCGACCACACGTTTGCCGTGGCCGGCGGCTATGCCCAGGTTGCGGACGATGTCGTGACCGTTCTCGCCGAGCGCGCTTGCGATTTGGCGACCGTCGATGCCGACAAGCTTAAAGCTGATATTCAAGGTTTTGAAGAGAAGCTGGGTAATTTGTCGGAGGATGATGCACGCCGCGCCTACCTCTATAATGAAATCGCATGGTGTAAGCTCAAGCTTGCCCAATAGTCAAACGATTTAGCGTTCGACCATTTGCGAACACATCATGCCCGGGATGGCCCAGCCACCCCGGGCATGCTTTTTGAAAGGGTAGACCTTGGATATTATCCGCGTTGAGGGTGGCCACGCCATCGGAGGCTCCGTGCCCGTTTCGGGCGCCAAGAACTCCGCGCTCAAACTCATGGCGGCAACGCTTCTGGCGCCGGGCAAGACGACGCTGCAGAACGTGCCCGATATTTCCGATGTCCACGTGATGGGCAAGGTGCTCAAAGGCATGGGCGCTACGATCGATGTTCTCGACGAGCACACGCTCGAGATTGATACCTCTCAGGTCGATTCATGGGAGGCCCCCTACGAGCTCGTTGCCAAGATGCGCGCTTCCACCGCCGTCATGGGACCCCTGCTGGGCCGCTTCCATCGCGCCAAAATTGCCATGCCGGGCGGCTGCAACCTGGGTGCTCGCAAGATCGATATGCACATTCTTGGTCTTGAGGCCCTGGGCGTTGAGTTCGATACCGCCCACGGTTACATCAACGCTAATGCGCCCCAAGGTCTGCGCGGTACCACCGTCACGCTCGAGTTCGCCAGCGTCGGTGCGACCGAGAACCTCATCATGGCCTCTGTGCGCGCACAGGGCACCACGGTTATCGATAATGCCGCCCGCGAGCCCGAGATCGTCGATCTCGCTAACATGCTCAACGAGATGGGCGCCAAGATTGTTGGCGCCGGTACGCCCGTCGTGACTATCGAAGGCGTGGAAGAGCTCCATCCCGTTACCCATCGCGTGGTGGGCGACCGCATCGAGGCCGGTACCTTTATCGTTGCCGGTGCGTTGATGGCCGACGATCGCGGTGTCGATGTCACGGGCTTTTGCCCCATTCACTTGGGCATGGTGCTCAAGAAGATGGAACTCATGGGTATCGACTGCGAGCGCGTCGAGGATGGCGTTCATGTGAACCGTGCCGAGCGTATCAAGCCGGTCGACATCCAGACGCTTCCGTTCCCCGGTTTCCCGACCGACATGCAGGCGCAGATTATGGTGCTCTCCGCCCTTGCCGACGGCAGTTCCGTTATTACCGAAAACATCTTCGAGAATCGCTTTATGTTTGCCTCTGAGCTGGTGCGCATGGGTGCCGACATTCGTATCGAGAGCCATCATGCCATGATTCATGGCGTCAAGGGCTTCTCGGGTGCACAGGTTACCTCGCCCGATCTGCGCGGCGGAGCGGCCCTCGTCGTAGCGGGCTTGATCGCCGACGGGACGACCGAGGTTTCGGCCATCCATCACATCAAGCGCGGCTACGAGCAGTTTGTTGAAAAGCTGCAGGCGCTCGGCGCGCATGTCGAGCATGCTACCGTCCCCGATCCCGTCATCTACTAATACAGGTTGCCTATGTTTAATAAAAAGCCCCTCGCGGATACCACCGCCCGAAGACCCTCAACTGGCGCGCAGGCCAAGATCTACAGTCGCGATAACGTGGCTCGCTATTCCGAGCGCGCTCGTCAACGTCGTCGTAGCCACACGATTCGTCACGTCGCGCTCATTGTCGTGCTTGGCGTGCTGCTGAGTGCCACTACCGCTGCCGGCCTGTGGTTTGCCACCATTATGGGCAAGCTCGGCGATTCTAATGTCATTACCGACAATCTGCGTCGGGTTCTGGTTGACACCGATGAGGCAAAGGATCCGTTCTACGTGCTGCTTCTTGGCACCGACGGCCGTCCGGGCGAGGATACGTATCGTGCCGACTCGATTATCCTGGCACGCATCGACCCCACGCAAAAGCAGGCGACGCTCATTTCCGTTCCGCGCGACACCAAGGTCGAGTACAAGGGCGAGACCATGAAGATCAACGCCTGCCATACCGTTGGCGGCGCCGAGGCCATGGTCGAGGCGGTCAACGAGCTGTGTGGTGTTCAGATTTCCCACTATGCCGAGGTCAGCTTCGACGGTATGCAGGCGCTGATTGATTCGGTTGGCGGTATCGACATTAACGCAACCGATGATGTTGACGACCCCGAGCACCTGGATATTAAGATTACCGCTGGCCAGCAGCATATGGACGGTGCCACCGCCCTTACCTATGCCCGCTGCCGCTACACCTATGCCGACGGCGATTACACGCGCATGCGCCACCAGCGTCAGGTGCTTGGCGCCCTTGCCAACCAGATTCTCAATAACTTCGATGCCACGAAGATCTTTGGCCTGGTTAATTCGCTGTCCGATATGCTCGTAACCGATATGAGCGTTCAGGATATCGTGGCTACGGTCAACGCCATGCGCGGTATGGATGTCGACGGTATCTACTCGGCCAACCTGCCCTCGTACGCCGACGACAGCACCATGATCGACGGTGTGAGCTACGTCTTTGTCTACGAGGACGAGCTCAAGGAAATGATGGAGCGCGTCGATGCCGGCAAGGATCCCAAGGGTCCCAACACCATGGGTCTTTCCGACGGTTCCAGTTCTACGATCGGCGACCTGAACAACAACACGTCTGACGACTACGCAAACGGTACCGCAACTTCATCGGTCAGCTCTGACGATTCCGATGACTCAGGCGATTCGAGCGATTCGGACTACTACGAAGAGCCCACCGGCGACGGCAACGGCTACGAAGCTAACTACTAGAGTTACGGCGTTTTACCAAACGCCGTAACGACTCGACGCTGCGCGGGCCGCATTTGGACAATCTGACGTTCAACTTCAAGGGCGCGACCAGAAGGTCAGCGCCCTTTCGCTTCACGTCACCTTGTCTCAAATGCGACCCGCTCGCTGTCGTTGCCAAAACATCGGCGTTGCCGGAACACTTGGCACTTGGGGACGTTCCTTTTGTGCCGGCAGTTTGGGACACTCCTTGCGTTAATAGGCTGGCGCGCGTCAACCTGTTCTCATTGCAGCAAAAAAATTGCCCCGTTCTTGGTTGAGGACGGGGCAATTCGTCTTTTGGACTTGTGCAGCCAGGCTTATGCAAAGCGGGCGACGAGCTCCTGGAGCACGTCGGTCATCTTGACGAGCGAACTGACCGGGACGAACTCGTTGACGCCGTGGTAGCAATAGCCGCCGGTGGAAAGGTTGGGGCAGGGCAGACCGCGGAACGACAGCTGGGCGCCGTCGGTGCCGCCACGAATCGGCAGCACTTGGGGCTCAACGCCGCAGGCAAGGTAGGCTTCCTTGGCAACATCAATAAGCTCGGGATAGTCACGAACGATCTCGGCCATATTTCGATACTGCTGCTTAATCTCGACCGTCACGCGCTCCTCACCCAGACGCTGGTTGAGCATCGAGGCGGCGGCATCAATAAGGTCGAGTTTCTGCTGGAACTTGGCGGCGTCATGGTCGCGGACGATATAGCGCGCTGTGGCGTGATCGACGGTCGCAGATACACCCTCAAGGTGATAAAAGCCCTCGTAGCCTTCCGTATACTCCGGGCGCTGCGCGTAGGGGAGCAACGCGTTGAAGTCGCAGAACAGATTGCCTGCGTTGACCATACGGCCCTTAGCGTCGCCCGGGTGGATGGACTGGCCCTCAAAGCGGACGGTCGCCTCGGCGGCGTTAAAGCACTCCCACTCCAGCTCGCCGATGGGGCCGCCGTCGACCGTGTAGGCGTACTTGCAGCCAAAGGTATCGATATCCAACAGCTCGGCTCCGTGGCCGATTTCCTCGTCAGGGCAGAAGCAAATGCCGAGTGCGGGATGGGGCAGAGAAGGGTCCTGAGCGATACGCGCGACAAGCGACATGATCTCGGCGACGCCTGCCTTGTCGTCCGCGCCCAGCAGCGTGGTGCCATCGCTGCAGACCAAGTCCTCACCCGCGAGGTCATTCAGGGCGGAAAGCTTGGCGGTACTCATGGCAACGGGCTTTCCGTCAACCGTGCCACAGACCAGGTCGCCGCCTTCGTAGTGTACGATATGCGGCTTCACGCCGGCGCCCGGTGCAACTTCGGTGGTGTCGAGATGGGCGATCAGGCCCAGGGCGGGTTTGTCCTCAGCGCCCGCACTTGCGGGGATATGCGCGCAGACATAGGCGTGCTCGGTCACGTGGGCATCTTCCGCACCAAGCTCGCGCAGCTCTTCAACCAGCACGTTGGCAAGGTCAAACTGAACGGCGCTCGAGGGTACCTGGTCGCAGTTTGCATCCTCGGACTGCGTGTTGATCTGGACGTAGCGCAAAAAGCGTTCGAGGACATCGGGGCTCGTGGTGGTGTTTTCCATAAAGACCGCTCCAATCTTGGTCGTCGTGTGCAACAAGAACTCTAGCACGGTATGCCACGGCATACCACGACGCTTGGATGGGGTAGAATCAGCCATTGAATGCAGAAGGGACGGAAGATCATGGATACGACAAATAGCTCGCGCGAACTACATCTGACGGTGGCGAACGAAGACTACTTGGAGTGCATGGTTCGCATTGAAAGCGAAGAGGGGGAAACCAACGGCGTGCGATCGGTCGACATCGCGCAGCGCCTTGGCGTCTCCAAGGCATCGGTCAATAAAGCGGTTTCGGCGCTCAAGGCATCCGAACTTGTCGAGCAATCGCACTACGGCAAGGTAGTCCTGACCGATCGCGGCCGCGAGGTTGGTACGGCTATCTGGTACCGTCATCGCCTCATCCGCACGTTTTTGGTTCAGGAGCTCGGTGTCGAATTTGAGCGAGCCGATTCCGAGGCCTGCATGATGGAGCATGCGCTTTCCGAGGACACGATGAACCGCTGGCTCGCCTATCTCGAAAAGCAGGGAATCAGCGTCGAGGAATAGCGGGATATATATGGATACGAGTTATTACAACCGCTTTGGTGCCGAGGAACTTGCGCGCCGCTTGTCGAGCGAGACCTTGTTGGCGCAGGGCCCCATGGGCAGTGTTCTGTTGAGTGAGTACGATGCCGCCGACATTCCACCGGCGTTTTGGAATCTGGCAGAGCCGCAGACCGTTTCTCGTATCCATCGCTTGTATGTCGCTGCCGGCGCGCAGGTGCTCATTACCAACACCTTTCAGGCATCAAGCTATGCCCTCAAGCACGACCAGATTGCGCCGTCCGTGGCGGAGGTCAATCGCGGGGCCGTCGACGATGCTCGCCAGGCGCACCCGCAACTGCTGCTGGGCTCGATGGGCCCGATCGGTATTGAGTGGTTTGCCGAGGACTCTGCCGAGTATCGTGAAATCCGAGGCATTGCGCGCGAACAGGCGCACGCCTTGCTCAATGCCGGCGTTGACGGTCTGCTGATCGAGACGGTGACGTCTATCCGTAATTTGCAGCCCATGCTTTCCGGCGCCCGAGATGCCGCCGACGGCATGCCTGTTCTGGTGAGTTTTGTCGTTGACGATAAAGGCGACCTGTTGGGCGATGGCCTCAACATCGAGGCGGCCGTTTTGTACGCCGAAAAACACGGCGCAAACTCGGTTGGTGTTAATTGCTGTTCGCTTGCGGCCGCGAACGCGGCGGTGCCCAGGATGGTTGCATCGGCGACTACTCCCGTCACGGTGCGTCCCAACGTAGGCGATCCGGTCCAGACTCAGGATGGCCCCGTATGGCACGAGAACCCCGAAGCTTTCGCGCGCGCATGCATCGAATGGAGGCATGCCGGTGCCGCAATGGTGGGCAGTTGCTGTGGAACCACGGCAATCACTACGGCAGCGATGGCCGAGGCGCTCGATATATAAAGGGCAAAACCGCTCCATACGGGGCGGTTTTTTTATTGCTTGCATGTCCTCGGCAGCATTTGCCCAAATGGTGAATGCTGGTGCCGGCAGGTTGCCGAGTGCATGTTGCGGGTATACCCCATGCGTACCATGATCCAAACACTGTGAGGTGTCTGCGCGTGTGCGCGATAATTCATTTTGGAACTGACGGTTGGCGCGCTCGCGTCGATGAGGACTTCACTGCCGATAACGTTGCCCGTATCGCCGATGCCGTCGGCGAGTTGTGGCAAAAGACCAATCCGGGCAAAACGGTATATATAGGGTTCGACACCCGGCCCCTGGCGCGCGAGTTCGCTGAGCTTGCGGCGGGCGCGCTAGCGGCGCACGGGCTAGACGCCGTGCTCGCTTCGCGACCTGTCCCGACCCCTGCCCTTACGTGGGCGGCGGCTTATGACGGTGAGGCGTGCGGCGCGCTCATGGTGACGGGGTCCCATCATCCGCAGGGCTATCTGTGCCTCAAGATTCGCATGGGTGACGGCTCGACCGCCAACCAGGATGTCATCGAAGAGCTCGAAGAGACCATGGCTCCCGAGCCAATGGGGATCGAGGGGCAATATCGCACCGCGGATATCATTCCTGACTATATGCAGGCGGTGGCATCGTTTGTCGATGCCGAAGCCATCCGCGCCGCGCACCTGCGCGTGGTTGTCGATCCCATGGGCGGCGCAGCCCAGGGCTATCTAGCCGACTTGCTGCGCGAGCTTGGCGTTGAGGTGCACGAGATTCACGCCGGGCAGGCGTCTGACCAAGAAGATATCTGCCCCGACCCCGTTGAACCGTGGGTGGACGCTTGCGAGCGCACGGTTATCGAGGACGGAGCTTGCGCTGGCCTGGTGACCGACGGCGACGCCGACCGTATCGGCGCGGTTGACGAGCGCGGCAGATATATACATCCGCATCAGATCATGGCGCTCGTTTTGGGCGACTTGGTTCAATTTCGTAATTTGGAGGGGCGCGTCGTCGTCAATCTTTCATGCTCGACGCTCGTGCGTCGCATTGCCGAGGCGCTTGGCTGCCGCGTGACCGTCAAGCCAGTCGGTTTCAAATATATAGCGGCAGAGATGAAGAAGGGCGGCGTCCTCATGGGCGGCGAAGAAGCCGGTGGTATCGGCATCGCCGCGCATATGCCCGAGCGCGATGGAATCCTCGCCTGTCTGATTCTGTGTGAGCTTATGGCAAAGACGGACGCGCCTTTGGGCGTTCTGGTCGACCAACTCGAGGACAGTTTTGGTAAGACGAGTTACGGTCGACGCGATTTGCGCCTTGAGGCCGAAGATGCCGAAACGTTACGAACCCTGCTGCCGGGCGTAAACCCCAAGTCGATTTGTGGCAAGGTGCCGCAAAACGTTAGTCATATGGATGGCTTGCGTTTGGCATTCGAGGATGACACGTGGCTGCTGGTCCGTCCTAGCGGGACCGAACCAGTGGTGCGCGTCTACGCCGAGGGGTTCTCAGTGGAAGAACGTGATGAGTTGCTCGATGCTGGCTGTGCTTTAGCTAGGGGGACGTATCCGCTTTAACCATGAGACTGCCTTATATAAAGAGATGCTCGGCGAGCGGTAGGTAACGGCTGGCAAACGTTAGTCGGATCACAAGATGTGTGGGAAATGTGTACGTCCAGATTCCCGCCCACGGCGCCCCTCCGGTCTGGCAATATATCTCCTTGCCGCGCGGC
>CABTAA010000062.1 GCA_902482615.1 uncultured Collinsella sp. | reverse complement strand
GCCACCGACGAGCGCACCCGCGCAGCCGTCGTCCGCCTGGGCAACAACCTGATCGACAACTTTGAAGAGGAGCTCGCATGATCGACACCGAGCACGTTAAATGCGACACCTGTACTGCCCCCGAGCCCATGGAGCTCGACGCCAGCGACGAGGCTTCGCGCGGCTGGCCCACTGTGGACATCGAGACCAACCCCTACAAGGCGCAGTTCCCGCTGTTTCAGCAGCACCCCGAGATCGCCTTCCTCGATAGTGCCGCCACCGCGCAGCGCCCTGCCTGCGTGCTCGACGCCGAGCGCGACTTCTATCAGCGCATGAACGCAAACCCCCTGCGCGGCCTGTACTCGCTGTCCGTCGAGGCCACCGAGGCCATCGCGAAGGTCCGCCAGCAGATCGCCGACCTCATCGGCGCCTCACAGGCCAACGAGGTCGTCTTCACCCGCAACACGAGCGAGTCACTCAACCTGGTTGCCAAGAGCTTTGCGCCCACGGTGCTCGAACCCGGTGACGAGGTCGTCATCACCATCATGGAGCACCACTCCAACTTGATTCCGTGGCAGCAGGTCTGCCGCGAGACCGGCGCCAAGCTCGTCTACCTCTACCCCACCAAGACCGGTCAGCTCACCACCGAGGAGGTTCTTGCCAAGGTGGGCCCCAAGACCAAAATCTTGGCCGTGGGTCAGGTGTCTAACGTGCTGGGCGTCGAGAACCCGGTCAAGAATCTCGGCAAGCTCGTGCACAAGTACGGCGGCTATCTGGTCGTCGACGGCGCGCAGTCGCTGCCGCACATGCCGGTCGATGTGGCCGATCTGGGCGCCGATTTCTTTGCCTTTAGCGCGCACAAGGCCATGGGCCCCATGGGCATCGGCGTCCTGTGGGGCAAGATGGACCTGCTCAACGCCATGCCGCCCATGCTCACCGGCGGCGAAATGATCGATTCGGTCACCGAGCAGGACGCCGTCTGGGCGCCCGTCCCCGAGAAGTTCGAGGCAGGCACGCAGGACGCCGCCGGCATCTTCGCCACGGGAGCGGCGCTTGATTACCTGGTCAACACGGTGGGTTACGAGAACATCCAGGCCCGCGAGCAGGCACTCGTCCACTATCTGATGGGCGAACTCATGCAGCTCGACTTTGTCCAAATCATCGGCTCCATCTATTGGGACAACCACCACGGCGTTGTGAGCTTTAACGTCAAGGGCATCCACCCGCACGACGTCGCGAGCATCATGGACATGGACGGCGTCTGCATCCGCGCCGGTCACCACTGCGCGCAGCCGTTGCTTACCTGGCTGGGTGTCGAAAACCTTGCTTGTTGCCGCGCCAGCGTGGCCTTCTACAACGACAAGGCCGACATCGACAAGTTCATCGCCGGCCTGCATCACGTTTGGAGCACGTTCAATGGGTAATCTGTACACCTCCACCACATTTATGGAGCACAACTCGCACCCCGACTATAAGTACGAGATGGATGCTCCCACGCACGAGCACGACGGCATCAACCCCAGCTGCGGCGACGAGCTCACCCTGCAGCTGCGCGTCGAGAACGGCGTGATCGAGGAGGCCTCCTTTACCGGCCACGGCTGCGCCATCAGTCAGGCCAGTGCCGACATCATGGCCGACCTCATCACCGGCGAGACCGTCGAGGAAGCTCACCGCCTGGCAGAGCTCTTCCTCGCCATGATCCGCGGCGAAAAGCTCTCCGAGGAGGACCTGGAAGACCTGGATGAAGCCGCCCAGCTCCAGGACATCTCGCACATGCCCGCCCGCGTCAAATGCGCCGAGCTCGCCTGGCGCACCCTCGACGGCATGCTCACGGGACAAAATAATCAGTAGTATTTGTCCCAAATCACAAGAAATTTGTTGGCCGAATCGCTTGACTAAGAGTGGTTCGGCCATTTTCTATTCCGAGAGCTCAGTCTGTGCCTTCACCCGCGCATAAGCGCGCACGATACGAGAGACGGTACTTTTGCCAATCCCGGTATACCGCTCAATCTGGCGCACCGTAAAACCGGCATCGTGCAATCCAAAAATAACGGTATCGCGCTGCGCAGGCGGTGCGTCTTTAACCCCATGGAGCGGAGTCCCGAGGCTTTTCGCCAACTTGTCGGCAAAGGCGTGGCGTTCCCACTCTGTCTCTTTCATATCGCGCAGCGCCGGTTCGCCGCCGTCGGGCGTCGAAAGCGAATAGGCAATAAAGCCCTCGGCAGAACCAAAAAGCTCAAGCACGCAAGAAGGATCAGAAAATCCCCTCGCGACATCGGCCGCGTCACCGTCGTAAGCGCACAAATGCTCCGGAAAGCTGCTCCAGGGATAACGCTCAATGAGACTGATGCCCGCCTCCTGCGGATCGGCGTGAACGGAGCGAATAGCCTCCATCACCTGCCAGTCGGTATCGAGCGAGCGCCGGTCAAAACGGTTCTGGAACAGATGCCCTGTGCGCCCCGTGCGTTTATTGAACCGCCGCGCGTACGTCAAAAGCAGCCGGTGCATCGCCGCGCTCATCGCGTCCTCGTAATCTGCAAGCACCAGACGCACGTGATTGCCCATAAGGCACCAGGCGATAACCGTCACGCCCGCCTTGCGGCAGCACTCACGCATCAGCTCCAAGAACTCCCACCGGTCTTCATCGCCCTCAAAGATGAGCTGCTTGCCCGTACCGCGGGCACAGACATGGTAAAAGCCGGTAACCGTTCTCCAAACGCGCTGCATGGCGCTCCCTTCGCCGGGATCTGCTTGCCATCCAATACAGCACGATTGAAGCGTGCCATCAAAACATTCACGCAAAACAATTCGCTCGCGCGGCCAAAGGCAGTAAACAGGCGGCGAACGGCACCGTTGCAACAGGTCAACCCCTGCAACGCTTACAAAAGCTGACCAAAAGCTTGCCCAAGACGGACCCCCTCTACGGAAGTGCACGACCACAGAATATAGAGTTAAACCGTTTCAATTGAAAGGTCCGCGCATCTCGCTACGAAAACTGAGCCGTTCGCCGAATATTCCGTGCATTTCGCGGTATTATAGGGGCTGCATGTCATGTCCCTTTCGAAGGGTCGCCCGGCAATCGCCAGCCACGGCCCCCAGACGGGACGCCAACACGATAGAGAGGAGAGGCATGCAGTACTCACAGGAAGTGGAGAACATGTGCCCCGTTGCCAAGGGTGCATACCACGGCCCCGCACCCATCCCCGAGGAGGGCAAGTGGGTCCAGGCTAAGGAGATTTCCGACATCTCCGGTCTTACGCACGGTGTGGGTTGGTGCGCACCTCAGCAGGGCGCCTGCAAGCTCACGCTGAACGTCAAGGACGGCATCATCGAGGAGGCCCTCGTTGAGACCATCGGCTGCTCGGGTATGACCCACTCTGCCGCCATGGCTTCCGAGATCCTTCCCGGTAAGACCATCCTCGAGGCCCTCAACACCGACCTCGTCTGCGACGCCATCAACGTTGCTATGCGCGAGATCTTCCTGCAGATCGTTTACGGCCGCAGCCAGACCGCGTTCTCCGAGGGCGGCCTGCCCGTGGGCGCCTCCCTCGACGACCTCGGCAAGGGCCTTCGCTCTCAGGTCGGCACCATGTTCGGCACCAAGGCCAAGGGCGCTCGTTACCTCGAGCTCGCTCAGGGCTACGTCACCCGCATGGCTCTCAACGACAAGAACGAGATCATCGCATTCGAGTTCCTGAACCTCGGCAAGTTCACCGACGCCGTCAAGGCCGGCAAGACCCCCGAGGAGGCCATCGCTGGCGCTATGGGCCACTATGGTCAGTGGGAGAACGCTGCCAAGTACATCGACCCGCGCACCGACGAGGAGACTCACTCCGTCGCCAGCGTGTTCCCGGTTCACGAGTAGAAAGGGAGGGAAATAACTATGACTGTTACGTTCGAAGGTTACGAGCGCCGCGCTGACAAGATCAACAAGTGCCTCGCCGACAACGGCATCGCCTCCCTCGAGGAAGCTCTGCAGATCTGCACCGACAAGGGCTTCAACCCGCGTGAGATCGTCAACAACACCCAGTCCATCGCCTTCCAGAACGCCGAGTGGGCCTACACCCTCGGTTGCGCTCTCGCTGTCAAGCGTGGCGCCAAGTCCGCTTCTGAGGCTGCCGCCATCATCGGCGAGGGCATCCAGGCCTTCACCGTTCCCGGCTCCGTCGCCGAGGACCGCAAGGTCGGTCTGGGCCACGGCAACCTGGGCGCTATGCTGCTCTCCGACGACACCGAGTGCTTCGCCTTCCTGGCCGGTCACGAGTCCTTCGCTGCCGCTGAGGGTGCTATCGGCCTGGCTCTAAACGCCAACAAGGCTCGCAAGAAGCCGCTGCGCGTCATCCTCAACGGTCTGGGCAAGGACGCTGCTCAGATCATCGCCCGCATCAACGGCTTCACCTACGTGAAGACCCAGTTCGACTACTTCACGGGCGAGCTCAAGGTCGTCGAGACCATCCCCTACTCCGATGGTCCCCGCGCCGCCGTCAACTGCTACGGCGCCGACGACGTCCGCGAGGGCGTTGCCATCATGTGGCACGAGAACGTCGACATCTCGATCACCGGTAACTCCACCAACCCCACGCGCTTCCAGCACCCCGTCGCTGGCACCTACAAGAAGGAGCGCCTCGAGGCTGGCAAGAAGTACTTCTCCGTCGCTTCTGGTGGCGGCACTGGTCGTACCCTGCACCCGGACAACATGGGCGCCGGCCCTGCCTCTTACGGCATGACCGACACCATGGGCCGTATGCACTCCGACGCCCAGTTCGCCGGTTCTTCCTCCGTGCCTGCGCACGTTGACATGATGGGTCTCATCGGCATGGGCAACAACCCCATGGTCGGTGCCACCGTCGCCTGCGCTGTCGCCGTCGAGGAGGCCCTCAAGGCCTAATCGCGCCCGCGCGATGCTCATATAGTTGAGCTTTGGAGCCGCTACCCACCCAGGTAGCGGCTCTTTTTGTTTGCGCTGTCGCAGGGTAGCTAATGCCGATATATCAGTTGGGGCGAAATACAAGATGTGATGAGATGGAGCGTCAGAGCGTCCATGACGCCCACCTGCCATATTTGCCCTTTACCGATTTGCCGAGTCTTTGCGGCCCCATTGCCGATCACCCGTGCGACAATGCGCCGGACGAGAAAGGAATCCGATGGAATCGACTGATGTACTGGTAATTGGATCTGGCATTGCGGGCCTTTGCGCCGCCATCGAAGCGGCACGCACGGGTGCAACCGTCACTGTGGCAAGCGCCGGCAAGACTATGAGTGGATCGAGCTTCTTCCCCGGAACCTGGGGCCTAGGGCTTATCGGACCCGTTAACGAAGACGACGAGCAGGACCTCATCGACACCATCCTGGCCGTCGGCGGCGGCGTTGCCGACCCCGAACTCGTCCAAGCGTTCGTCCACGGCATTCCCCAAGCGATTGACTGGCTCGAGCAAGACCTGGGCGTTGAGCTCCAGCGTCCGCAAAGCGCCAAGAGTGCTCAACAAAAGCAATTTATCCCCTGCTTTGACCACAAGACGCGCATGTGGCGCGGCCTCACCCGCAAGCCCCTTGAGGACGCTCTGACGACCTGGATCGAGTCGCTCGGCATTCGCCTGCTCCCCCGCCATGAGCTTATCGACCTTGTTGAGGACACGAACGGCAGAATAACCGGAACCGTACTCTACGACCTTACCGAAAATCGAATCGTGCCCTTTGCTGCCAAGGCCACGGTCATCGCAGCCGGTGGCACAGGCGGCCTGTTCGAGCGCAGCCTTACGTCGGCTGATGTGCTCAGTTCCTCGCAGGCCATCGCGCTGGCGCACGGCGCAACACTTACTAATATAGAGTTCATGCAGATGATGCCCGGCTTCATCGAGCCCAGGCGTAACTTGGTCTTCAATGAGAAAACCTGGCGCTACGTGCACGTAGACCAGCCGGTAGATATTGCCGACGACAAGCTGGACGACCTGCTCGAGCAGCGCTCTGGATATGGTCCCTTCACGTCACGCTTGGCCTCCCGCGCTATCGATCTCGTCATCGATCAGGCAGGTGTCGAAGGCCTGGCACTCCACTACGACTTCCCCCGCGAGGATGTCCCAGAGTTTGTGCAGACCTTTGCCACCTGGCTGCAAGACGAGCACGGCATCGCGCCGACCGACGAGATGCGCGTTGCGATGTATGCCCACGCTGCTAACGGCGGCATCAAGATCGATAAGACCGCGCACACGGGCGTTGAGGGCCTCTACGCTTGCGGCGAGGCGACAGGCGACATGCACGGCGCCGACCGCATTGGTGGCTTGTCAAGCGCCAACGGCATCGTATTCGGACGTATCGCGGGCGCATCGGCAGCCCTCACAGCGCAGAAAGAGCCTGAAGCGGCCCTGAAGACGGATATCACCCTCCCCCAGTACGGCATTGCCACAACAGATGCCGATCGCCTGACACACAGCCTTAGGCACACGATGAGCACCTATTGCATGATCAACAGGACCGAAACAGGCCTATCCGAGGCCCTGCAACAGCTTGAAAGCCTGCAAGACAAGGCCATGGCGCTGAGCAAGCCGCATGCCGATGACAGCGAGATCGCAGCCCTCGCCCGCCTACAGTCGCAGATTCAGCTGTCGACGGAGATGGTCAAAGCCATGCGTAAGCGGACCGAAAGTCTCGGATCGCACTATCGAGCGGATTAAACCGGACACCTATCTAAAGCAGAACACAATCAATCGATATCCATGGGCCCCGTGAGCTTGAAGCAGCACGGGGCCCATTCGTGTCCGCACGACAGCGTATCCTTATTCTGAATATAGAGCGGGCAAAGCCCGCATAGAAAATAGACCAGCGAGGAGGAGATATGGACAGCAGGGATATCGAGAAATGGCGTGTCGAACTTGACAGCTACGCCCATGTGGAAGACGGCGTTGAGTATTGGCTCGCACGCGATTTAATGGAACCCATGGGGTACACTCGATGGGAGAACTTCGCCGAAGTTGTTAAGAGGGCAAAAGTCTCGTGCGAAACAAACAAAACTCCAGTTGATTCCCATTTTCGTGACACCACGAAAATGGTAACTGCCGGTGTCGCCGCTCGCGCGGTTAAAGACTACAAACTTACGCGCTATGCATGCTATTTAATCGTACAGAACGGAGATTCAAACAAGCCAGAGATCGCGCTCGCCCAGGCATACTTTGCCGTGCAGACGCGCCGCCAAGAGCTCATAGAGCAGCGCTTCGCAGAGATTCAGCGCTTGCAGGCGCGCCACTCGCTATCCGATTCAGAGAAACAGCTCTCGGGTATTGCGTTCAAACGCGGCGTGGACTCCAAAGGATTCGCGATCATCAAGTCGAAGGGCGATGAGGCGTTATTCGGCGGCAGAAGCACGGCGGAAATGAAGCAGCAGCTCGGCGTACCCAAGAGCGCGGCATTGGCGGACAGGTTAGCCGATGTCCTCATCAAAGCAAAGGACCTCACGAACTCGATGACGGCCTTCAACGCCGAGGAACACGACTTGTACGGTCTGGACCAGATCAAACAAGAACACGTCGAGAACAACACGAGCGTGCGTGGCAGCCTCATCGACCGCGGAATTGTTCCCGAGAACCTACCGCCTGCCGAGGATACAAAAAAGCTCGAGCGTCGCGTGAAGGCAGACGAGAAGAAACTCAAGGAGGGTACTGACGGTTTCACCGATCCCCAGGGTAGACTCAATCTGTGAAAGCGGCCGCGCCCTTTCGGGTTCGACCCCATGCGAGGTTAACAAAAAAGCGACCAACCTAAGCCAGTCGCTTTAACATGCTTTGGTGGGCCGTCAGGGGGTCGAACCCTGGACCTTGGGATTAAGAGTCCCCTGCTCTACCAACTGAGCTAACGACCCGATATCAACACGAAGCAAGAACTGGGGTGGGTAAAGGGACTCGAACCCTCGACCTACGGGACCACAACCCGTCGCTCTAGCCAACTGAGCTACACCCACCGTGTCCTGTGCGCTTCGCGCTCGACTATTATTGCAAGGAACGCCACGCGATGCAAGCCCCAATTTTCAAGAATTTTGAAAAGAGTTTTTCGAGCGCGTTTCGAGCAATTCCCACCGGTTCCATAGGAGTAAACTTGCCCCACTGCAAATCCTCGAAAGGACCGGCATGAAAGAACTCTCCAACCGCACGGCAACATTTACCGATTCGGTCATCCGCCGCATGACACGCATCTCCAATAAGTACGATGCCGTCAACCTGTCGCAGGGCTTCCCCGACTTCGATCCTCCGGCGCAGCTGCTCAACAGCCTGAGCACCATCGCCGTCGACCCCAAGCCGCTCTACCACCAGTACTCCATTACCTGGGGCTCCCAGGCCATGCGCGAGGCGCTCGCCGCCAAACAGGAGCACTTTATGGGCATGCCGATCGACCCCAACCA
>CABTAA010000061.1 GCA_902482615.1 uncultured Collinsella sp. | reverse complement strand
CGGGGAGGGGCGGGAGTGTGAGCGCGCCGTATTTGCGTTCGAGGGCGGTCTGCAGGATCAGGTCCGCCAGCTTCGGGTTTTTGGGCAGCAGACAGCCGTGGGAATAGGACGCGAAGACGTTTTTGTATCTTGCGCCCTCCGTGCCATCCTCGCCGTTGTTGCCGGAACCCTCGAGCACCCTGCCGAGGGGCCGGACGCCGGAGCCGAGATAGGTCTTGCCGGAGTGATTTTCAAAGCCGACGATGTTGCAGCCTGCTTCTTCGCAGGAGAACATATAGTTGCCGATCATCCGCTGCTCGGAGCCGACGGTGTAGAGGTCGAGCGCGCCGGTAAAGTCGCACTGCTGGCCGTCCCAGGTCTTGTAGTACTGGCCCAGCATCTGATAGCCGCCGCAGATGGCGAGCACGGGCACGCCGTCCTCGATGGCGGCGAGCGAAGCGCCATTGCCCAGATGGCACGAAAGCAGACGGTGACAGCGCGTACCCAGGATCTCCTTGGCCATCATCCACTCGTAACGGTGGCTCGTACCGTGGGCACCGTACTTGCGCACGTGATACTTGTCGCACACGTCCTTGGGCAGCGCGTAGGTGTAGGCGACCTCGGGCATGGTCATGTGGAACGAAGTGTCGAAGACGGCCACGTTGGGCAGCTCCGGATACTTCTCGCGGCAATATTCGATTGCCGCGGCCTCGCCGTAATTGTGCAGCGGGGCGAGCGGGGCCACCTCAAGAATCTTAGCCATGACCTCATCGTCGACGACCGCGGAATCATCGAAGTGCCAGCCACCCTGAACGATACGGTGTCCAATGCCATCGATTGTAAAGTCGGTCTTCTCGAGCTCCTCGAGCACGCGCGCAATGGCAGAGCGATGATCGGGAAAAGGAACCTCCTCGGTCTGCTTGGCGCCACCGTTCTCGGAGTGGCCAAAGATGCCCATCTCCGAGCCGATACGCTCGCAGTTGCCCTTGGCGAAAACCTCGCGGGTATCGGTATCCAAAAGCTGATATTTAAGGCTCGAGCTGCCGGCGTTGACAACAAGTACGTTCATGAGACTCCTTCGTGATTACAGTACGGTCGGCAAACCTATAGGGCGGCCGTACCCTTAATAAGAAGTTATCAGAATTCAATAAATATCTATTAAACTCTTCGCCCAAAGAGCATAAAAGGGGGCTGAACGGCACAAGGCCATCCAGTCCCCTCCCCTTGCATCAATTACTTGCCGCTGACGATGCGCTCGACGTCGGAGGCGATCATGAACTCCTCATCCGTGGGGATGACGAAGATCTTGACCTTGGAATCCTTGGCGGACAGGCACCAAGCGCCGTCGCCGCGCAGGGCGTTACGAGCGTGATCCATCTTGACGCCCATAAAGGCCAGACGGTCGGCCACGCCAGCGCGGACAGCCGGAGCGTGCTCGCCGATGCCGGCGGTAAAGACCAGGGTGTCCATGCCGCACATGGAAGTGGCCATCTCGGCGGCCTTGGCGGCAAACGCCTCGGATGCTGCCTCATCGGCATCGGCCGTCGCATGGTTCGCGGCCCAGCGAAGGTTCTCGACCGTACCGGCGATACGCGTGAGCGAGTTCTCGGCACCCTCCAGGCGCTCCCAAGAAAAGTCGAGCGGCGAACGATAGCTCGTCTGCAGCATCAGCAGGCGCAGGGCGGCAGCGGAGTGCTGCTCGAGGACCTCGGCCAGCGTAAAGAAGTTGCCGAGCGACTTGGACATCTTCTCGCCGTCTACCAGCAGCATGCCCGTGTGCATCCAGGTGTTGGAGAAGCCCTGGTGCCAGGCGCAGGTGGCCTGAGCGCACTCGTTCTCGTGATGCGGGAAGGCAAGGTCGGAGCCGCCGCCGTGGATGTCGATCGGAGTGCCCAGGTAGCGATGCACCATGGCGGCGCACTCGGTGTGCCAACCGGGACGGCCCTCGCCCCAGGGGCTCGGCCAGCTGGGCTCGCCGGGCTTGGCGGCCTTCCACAGGGCAAAGTCGAGCGGGTCGTTCTTGTCCTCGTTCTCCTCAATGCGTGCGCCAACCATAAGGTCGTCGATGTTGCGGCCTGAGACCTGACCATAGTTGGGATCGCTGCGCACGGCAAAGTACACATCGCCGTTATCGGCTGCGTAAGCGTGGCCCTGCTCGATAAGCGTCTTGATCATGGCGATCATGGGGCCGATCTCCTTGGTGGCGCGGGGGCGCACATCGGGATCGAGCACGTTGGCGGCGCGCATGACGCCGATGAACTTGTCGGAGAACTCCGTCGCGACCTCGGCGGCCGTACGGCCCTGCTCGTTGGCGCGCTTGATGATCTTGTCGTCGACATCGGTGAGGTTCTGGGCGAACGTGACCTCGTAGCCGCTCGCGATGAGCCAGCGGCGAATCACGTCAAAGCTGATGAACGTGCGGGCGTTGCCGATGTGGATGTTGTCGTAGACCGTGGGGCCGCACACGTACATGCGGACCTTGCCGGACTCGATGGGCTGGAACTCTTCCTTTTTATGGGTAGCGCTGTTGTAGATACGCATTCGTTACTCCTTAACGGTTTTCTGTAGCAGGCAGACGGCCCAGGCGCCAATTCCCTCGCCCTGGCCTTCCCAACCGAGCTTTTCGGTCGTAGTGGCGGCGACGCCCACGTTTTCGACGTCAACGCCCAGGGCATGGGCAAGGTTGGCGCGCATGGCATCGCGGTGCGGGGTGATCTTGGGTTGCTGACAGGCAATGGTGCAATCGGCATCGACAAACTCGAAGCCCAGCTCGCGCGCATAGTCCATCACGCGAGCGAGCAGCACCATCGAATCGGCACCCTCATAGGCGGGGTCGGTATCGGGGAATAGCTTGCCGATGTCTCCCCCGCGGCAGGCGCCCAGAATAGCGTCGGCCAAGGCGTGCGCGAGCACATCGGCATCCGAGTGGCCCAGCAGGCCGCGCTCGTAGGGAATGTCGACACCGCCGATGATACATCGACGCCCCTCCACCAGACGGTGAACGTCGTAGCCATGGCCAATGCGCAGGTTACTGAACATGGGGAAGGTCCTCTCCCTCGGCCATGCGGCCAAGCAGAATCGCGGTTACGGGACGCAGGTCCTCGGGCACCGTCACCTTAAGGTTATCGCGCGGGCTCTGGACGCAGCGGACGCGCCCACCCATGCGCTCGACCAGCGACGAATCATCGGTGCCGATAAAGCCCTCAGCAATGGCTGCAGCGTGGGCGCGCTTCATAGCATCGACGCTAAAGATCTGCGGCGTCTGCGCTGCCCAGTAGAGCTCACGCGGCGGCGTCTCGACGATGTTGTCGCCATCGACGATCTTGAGCGTGTCGATCGCGGGCTGACCACACACGACACCGTCGAGAGCACGGTCGCTCACGAGCACGTCGATAGCGTGGTCGATGGCCTCGGTCGTAATGAGCGGACGAGCGCCATCGTGAATGGCGACGTATTCAAAGCCCGCCGGAACCGCATGCACGCCGGCACGGGTGGAATCCTGACGGGTATCGCCGGCATCGGCAAAGCTGATGGGCGTGTCATAGTCAAACGGGTCGATGGCCAGGCGGCGCATCTCGGCACGACGCTCGGCAGGGCAAACCACGACGATGTGGCCGACCTTGTCGCTACGGTCAAACGCGCGGATGGACCAGCTCATAAGCGGACGGCCCGCTACATTGACGAGCTGCTTGCCGCCGGGATTTCCAAAGCGCTGGCCGCTGACGCCGGCAACGACCACGGCGCATACGGGCGCCATTATGCGTTCCCCTGTTTGGTGCCCTTCATGCGGTACAGGGAGTCCGCAAGAATGGCAGGGTTGTTAACGCCAAAGTCGCCCAAGCGCTCCGGATCCTCGCTGATGTCATCCATGAGCTCCTGTAGCGAGCCATACTCGTCGACGATCTTCTCGGCCACGCCGTCGCGCACGACGGACACGCGCGAAAGCGTGCGCAGGCCCAGCGGCGTCATGACGGAATCCTCGTCCAGGTCGTCATAGCCCAGAACTGCCGCCACGTGCTGCGGGTCAGACAGGTCCTTAGGCGTCATGCGGCTCAGCTCGGCGCGGATCTTCTCGGCGTTTGCCTCGGAGGAATCGCTCGCATAGTCGCGGATCATCAGGTCGTACTCGGTATCCATGCTGGAGCCCGCGAGCTGCTCGAGCTGCATCTGCACAAGCTTGCCCTGGTTGCCCAGCTTGACAATGCAATCCTTAAGCTCAGTCTTTGCCTGCTGCATGATCTCAAAGCTCGAGAAAATACCGGTAATGTCGGCGAGCGTAACGTAGTCGTCGAGCTCGAGGGCCGTCAGGCGCAGCAGGGAGCGATCGAGCGACTGACGGGTGGTCTGGAGCGTGGCAACGAGCTGGTTGACCGAGCTCATGATGGTGGTGACAGGCTGAATCTCGTAGCTCTTACCGTGGACGTACACGTTGACGACGGCACGACGAGCCGAAACCGAGATCACGATGGCGTCGGTGAGCACCGACATGCGAGCGGCGGTGCGGTGGCGCATGCCCGTCTCGCTCGTGGCAAGCGAGGGATCGGGATTGAGGTGGAAGTTGGCGCGCAGGATCTGGGTGAGGTCGCCGTCGATGACGATGGCACCGTCCATCTTGGAGAGCTCGAACAGACGGTTCGAAGTAAACGAAATGTTGAGCGGGAAGCCGTCGTTACCGGCAGCGAGCACGTTTTCGGTGTCGCCGACGCAGATAAGGGCGCCCAGGTGACCGGCAATGATCATGTCGAGGGCGGTGCGGATCGGCTGGCCGGGGGCAGTCAGGCGAATAGCCTGTTCCATACGCTTTTGCAGCTCGTTCTTATCCAAGGCATCGCTCCCATCGTGTACGCTCCATAAACGCTAAATAGTTTCTCACGGTTTGTCCCCGCAGCAGCCACGAAATCCGATGCTTACAGAATGAGCGAACACAGCTGAGAGCCCAACCCAAATGAGCTGCTTGTGTGGTAGCATCGGGATTCGCATAAATGAGGGAGTAGTCGCGTGATCGGGTTCGCCTCCGGTGGCGCGGCAAGTCAACACACTGGCCGATGCGGCCTGGCTTGCCTTAATGAACGAGACTCGTGGCTGTGCGCGCAACGCGTACGCCACGGGTCTTTTTTGTTACTCCCCCAAGAGGTACACGCGGGCCCGCCCGCAGAGAGGGAGCCAGACTATGGGACTCGCAGAGCTCGTGTTGCTCGCCGTTGGCCTTTCGATGGACGCCTTTGCCGTTTCCATCTGCAAGGGTCTTGGCATGAAGAAGCTCAACCTTAAAGTTGCCGTGGTGCTCGGCTTGTTCTTTGGCGGCTTTCAGGCCGGCATGCCCGTAATCGGATGGGCGCTCGGCAGTCAATTCATGGGCATCATCAGCCCCATCGACCACTGGATCGCCTTTATCCTGCTCGCCTTTATCGGCGGCAAGATGCTGTGGGAAGCCTTTACTGAGGACGAGAACGAAGGCGACGGCAAGGATGCCGAAAAGATCGACCTGGGCGAATATCTAATCCTTGCCATCGCCACCTCGATTGACGCGCTTGCCGTGGGCATCTCGTTTGCCGCGCTCTCGGTCGATATCGTTCCCGCCGTGTCGCTCATTGGCATCACGACCTTTGTCTTCTCCGTTGCCGGCGTAGCGATCGGCCACACCTTTGGCGCGCGCTACGAAAAGCCCGCCACCATCGTGGGTGGCGTCGTGCTCGTCCTCATCGGCCTCAAGATTTTGCTGGAGCATCTGGGGATTTTGGCGCTGTAAAACACCCTTCAAAACTAAACGTCCGGATGAGGCCTCATGCAGAGTTTTGCATGAGGCCTTTTCATGCAGACTTTTGCATGTCATACTATGATGCAAAAGTCTGCACGTTAGGAGATCGCCGTGGATACCCTTCCCATCACCACACCGCGCCAAGCTGGCATCTACGTGCGCCAGGCACGCGAGGCTCAGGGTCTCACCCGTGCCGCCCTCGCTAATAAGGCCGGTGTTTCGGAGCGCCTGCTCGCATCGCTCGAGCTGGGAGATGCCACGGGCATTCGGCTCGACAAGCTGTTGACCGTCTTTAACGCACTCGGCATAGGTCTCTTTGCGCAAAGCGATAACGACTCCATCGCATCGCCCTCCGAACATCCGATGACGATAGCGGACCTCCCTATCGCGAACTCGAATGCCCTGCCAAAGCCAAGCGTAGGCAGACGACCCGCTCGACAAGGAACGCCAGCTTTCTATGGTGCCTTGCTGGCCCAAATCGCAGCCGAGCAAGGCCTTTCCGGCACTTCAGACCTCTCCTTTGGCTGTAAGGTTGTGAAATAAATGGCAGAAATGGAGCTTGCGACCCTCATTTGTGGCGAAATCGCCGGCACTCTCCGGCAAGACGAGCATGGACTCTGCAGCTTTGTATACGCCCCAACCTATCGCGGAGCACCGCTATCGTTAACAATGCCGCTTTCCAATCGCACATATGGCCATAACATCGTCCGTCCGTTCCTATTTGGCCTTTTGCCCGACAGCCAAGAGCAGCGTCGCGCTATTGCCGCCGAGCATGACGTTGCATCCAACAACCCCGTCGCCCTCTTGTGCCATATCGGTCTTGACTGCGCGGGGGCCGTTCAGTTTTGTCGAGCCGATCAATTAGATGCCGCCCACGGCAGGGTCTCAGCATACCGCCCGCTTACCAATTCTCAAATCGCTCACAAGCTCAAAGCAATTCGCGATGACGAAAGAGAGACATGGATGGGCTCCAACGAAAGCTGGTCCCTGGGCGGCAACCAAGGCAAATTTGCACTAGCTTGGCATGATGGACAATGGTGCGAATGTCTAGGGTCATCCCCCACTACCCATATCTTCAAAAATGGTGTCGTTGGGTTCAAACATCAGGCCTTAAACGAATTCGTCTGCATGAAAACAGCTCGGCGTGTTGGCATTCCAACTGCCAACGTCTCCTATTGCACATTTGAAGACGAAGCTGCGCTCGTCGTTGAACGGTACGACAGAATGGTCAATAGCAGCGGAAATATCGAAAGGCTGCATCAGGAGGACTTTTGCCAGGCACTCGGTGTATTGCCAACCCAGAAATACACCGCCGACGGAGGACCAACTACACGAGACATCCAAGAACGACTGATTAACACAGTCCCCCACCACATGAATCTTGTGCTTTTTACCTATATGTTGTTCTATAACGCCATTATCGGAGCGCCTGACGCACACGCTAAAAACTACTCGCTCATCCTAGGCAAAGGCACAAACGCGGCGCTCGCACCCATGTACGATGTCGCATCGGGCTTAGCATACGAACGTATGCGGCGAAAAGCGCGCCTCGCCATGAGCGTTGGCGGCGAAAATCGTGTGGGGCGAATCGGTCCAGGCGCTATCCGCCGATACCACGGTATGGGCGATCCCGCGCTGGAGGCGGCGCTTACCGATGCCGGGCTATCCGAGAAGTTTTGCTTTGCGACCATGATGGACCTCGCCTACGAGGTACCCATTTGCATGGAAGAGGTCATGGACGAATACGCCGACCTGCCCGGCATGGCGGACCTGCGCGAGCATATGCTCGGCCCCGTCCGCGAAAACTGCCAGCGCACCCTCGACCTCATCAGGGCAGAAATGGACTAGGTGACCGTAATTTCGCAATTATCAAACAAAAGAGGGGGGGCACCCGTCGCAAACGCTCGAATGCCCCCTCTCGTAATGTCATTTGCAATCCACTAGCACGTGACTCGGACTGCTGCTAGCGCAACCTTTACGCGGCAAGGCGCTTGAGGACGTCGATGAGCAGCTCGTAGAAGCGCTCGGCAGAAGCGAGCTCCATGCTCTCGTCCGGGGTGTGGACATCGGAGAGCGTCGGACCCACGGCGATGGCGTCCAGGCCGTGCAGGGCCTCGGCAAACAGGCCGCACTCAAGGCCGGCGTGAATGGACTCGATGCGCAGCTCGGAGCCAAAGAGCTCTCGATAGCTCTCGACAAAGACTTCGCGGACCGGCGAATGCTCGGCATAGCTCCAGCCGGGATACTCAAACTCAAACTTGGCGTCGAAGCCCAGGACATCGGCCAGCGTCTGCAGACGGTCCTTGAACTCGTTCTGCAGCGAGGTGATCGAGGAGCGCGGGGACAGCATGATCTTGACCTGGTCGTCAGAGGTGGCAACCACGCCGATGTTGGAGGAAACCTCGACGGAGCCGTCGGTGGCGACGTTGCGGCGGATCACACCGTTGGGGGCAAGACGCAGAGCGCGAATAAGGGCAAGTGCGGACTTCTCGTCCATGGCCTCGACCTCGGCGCCGTCGGCAATCTCAACCGTGCAGGTAAAGCCGGGGTCGAAGACCTCAAGCTCGGCGGTGACGTCGGCGATGATGCCCTTTGCGATCTGGGCCGCGGCCTCGGCGGCAGCGTGGTCGGCGTAGACCAGAACAGCCTTGCACTCACGGTTGATGGCGTTGTCCTTGGTGCCGCCGTTAAAGCTAACGATGGCGGGCTCGCCGG
>CABTAA010000060.1 GCA_902482615.1 uncultured Collinsella sp. | reverse complement strand
GGCGGTATCCATAATTACGAAGAGGCTTGCGCATTCATCGAGGCTGGCGCCAGCGCGTTGGGTGCATCGGCGGGCATCGCGATCGTCGAGGGTGCACCGACGGATGAGCGTCGCTAACAGACGTATTTGACCTGAGCGATAAAGCTTCACGACCACACGTCGTTCATGTTCGGGACAATATGACATTTTTCCCGTTGCAAACGGAGTCGCGGTGGCTGTTCTGTATGATGACTCAGACAAGGTTATTCAATGATAGGGAGGCATATATGGCAATCAAAGCCATCGCGATGGATATCGACGGTACGCTCACCAACGACCAGAAAGTGATTAGCCCGCGTACGCGCGAGAAGCTGCTCGCGGCGCAGGAGTCGGGCATTAAGCTCATTTTGGCTTCGGGCCGTCCCGCATGGGGGCTACATGCTCTGGCGCAGGAGCTCGACCTTCAAAACCATGACGGTCTGCTAGTCGCCTTTAATGGCGCGCATGTGGTCGACGCTCAGACCGATGAGGTCCTTTTTGACCAGGCCATGCCGGCTGACGAGCTGCATCGCCTGATTGATCACCTGCGTAATTTTGACGTGATCCCTATGATTTCGCTCGGTCGCGATCTGCACATCGAGGATTCGTACCATTGCATGATCACGCTGCCTGACGGCTCGCAGAAGAATATCGTCAAGTATGAGCGCGATGCCTGCGACCTTAAGATCCGCGAGGTCGAGAGCTTGCATGAGGTCGTGGACACTTATCCCGTGGACAAGCTGCTGACGGCGGGCGATCCGGCCTACCTGCAGGCACATTACGAGGAAATGTACGCGCCCTTTAAGCAGACGCTTTCGGGCATGTTTACGGCCGACTGGTACTTTGAGTACACGGCGCCCGGTATCGACAAAGCCCGTGCGCTCGAGGGTGCTCTGCCCAAGCTCGGCATCGATGCCAGCGAGGTCGTATCGTTTGGCGACGGCCAGAACGACAAGTCCATGATCGAGTGGGCTGGTACCGGCGTCGCCATGGGTAACGCTGTCGATGAAGTCAAGGCCGTGGCCCAGATGGTGACCGCCAACAACAATGAAGACGGTATCGCGGTGGCACTTGACCAGCTACTGGGTTAGAATCGCCGATAGTGCATGGTTCGGGCGTCCGCTTGCGGGCGCCCTTTTGTTAGGGAGGGTGCCGTGTCCGCATTTCCGTTCGACGCCGTTATCTTTGACATGGATGGCGTCATCGTCGATACCGAGTATTACTACCTGGGCGAGACCGCAGCTTTTGCCAAGGAGCTTGGGTTGAACCTGACTCAAGAGGAGTTGAATGGGCAGGTCGGTACCTCGCATCAGTTCTTCCTGCATATGTTGGTCGATTGGTTTGAGCGCGCCGGTAAGGGGCATTTCACTGGCGAGGAAGCGTTGGCCCGTTGGGACGATTGGGCGCATAAGCGTCCGCGCGACTATCAGGCTTTGATCAACCCGGGCGCCGTGGATACGATTCGAGAGCTGCCGCGCCGCGGCGTTCGCGTTGCGCTTGCCAGCTCGTCTCCCATGGATAGCATCGAGGAAGTGCTCAACGCATGCGGGCTGTCGGATGCCTTTGAGTATGTGGTGAGCGGCGAGCAGTTTAAGGAGAGCAAGCCCGAGCCCGACATCTACTTGCATGCGCTGGATCTGCTGGGGCTGCCCTCGAATCGCTGCTGCTGCGTTGAGGATTCGGTGCCCGGCATCACCGCTGGCAAGCGAGCCGGCCTGACAGTCATTGCCAAGCGCGAGGAACGCTTTGGCTTTAGCCAGGATGCCGCGGACAAGATTATCGACCAGCTGCCGGAGCTGCTCACGCTTTCTTAGGAGCGCGGTAGTTGCGCGTTTTTCGGGTCAGATGAGTAAATACCCGACATTTTGGTGCGGCAGCAAGCATACTTTATGCTAATGCGGGCTTAAGGGCTTGTTGAATGCCCTTGAGCCCGCTTTTGACTTAATTGTGCTGGGAGAGGGTATATGCCACCGACTGAAGGACTAACTGACGGTAAAGCAGCGATACCGCTGTACCAACAGGTTATCGATATCATTAAAAACGAAATCAATTCCGGTGCCTACAAGGCGGGCGCGCGGATACCCAACGAATTCGAATTGGCTGAGAACTATAAAGTTGGCCGCGTTACCGTGCGACGCGCTATTGAGGAGCTTGTCCAGCAGGGCTATCTAACGAAGCGACAGGGGAAAGGCACGTTTGTCAATGCCCCCAAGCTTAAGCGCAAGATTCGCCAGAAGGATGACGTCCAGAGTTTTTCGGACGCATGCCGCGTTAACGGAATGGAGCCGGGGGCGTGCGTCATTTCGAGAAAGATACTGCCGGCGGATTCCACCGAAGCACAGTTCTTTGGTGTTCCCGTTGGAACTGACTTGATTTGCGTTGAGCGCGTGCGCACTGCCGATGGAGTCCCTGTCATGCTCGAGAACAACATATATGTTTACGAGGACAACGCCTATCTATCAACGGCACCTCTATCTAACCAATCCATTTTTGAGTTCGTGCGCAACCGGACGGGCCGCACGCCCGCGTTTACCGACCCGTGCACGCTCGAGATCGCGTGCGCGTCGCCCGAGGTCGCTCGACTGTTGGCAGTTCCCGTTGGCGAACCCTTGTTTTATATGGAAGCCTTCTTTTTCGATGAGCAGCGGCGGCCGTTTATCATCGGTCGTCAGCGGATCGTTGGGTCTCGCTACGTTTTTGACATTTAGGACATTGCGAATGGAAACGCCCGGTGGATCATCTCACCGGGCGTTTCCATACCGTTCACGGCGCAAACGCAACCGTTCAACCGCGTTGCGGCAATCAGTTTGAAATTATCTTGATGAAGGAAAAAGCTGCTGGTAATCTATGGGACGTCATAGAACGTTTGCATTGTGCAAACGTTGAAGCGAGATGCGATGCAGTCTCGAGTTCTTTGGAGGTATCTATGTCAGATACGAAGGCGAAGAAGACAAACAGACGTTTTAAGTTCAAATTACCGCATGTCTATACGATCATGTTCTTGCTGATCGTTGTCTTTGCGGTCCTGACTTGGATCGTTCCCTCTGGTCAGTATCAGCGCAAGACGATTTCGACAGCGGCGGGCGAGCGTGAAGTCGCCGTTGCTGGAACCTATGAACAGGTCGATAAGAACTACACCGATTCCGAGACCGGCGAGACCATCAATCTGGGTCAGGATATCTTCGCGGTCCTGCAAGCGCCCACCAAGGGTATCCAAGAGGCTGCCGACGTCGTTGCGTTCGTCTTATTGATTGGCGGATCGTTCGCGATCATCACCAAGACCAACGCTTTGAATGCCGGCATGAGCCGTGTGATTAAAAAGCTTAAGAACAAGGACATCCTCATCATTCCCATCACGATGACATTGCTGTCCATTTGCGGCACTACGTTTGGTATGTCTGAGGAAGCCCTGCCGTTCTATGCCATCTTCATTCCCATCATGATGGGTATCGGTTATGACTCGATGACGGCATTCATCATCTGCTTCCTTGGTCCTAACCTGGGATATTGTGCTTCGACCATCGACCCGTTTAATGTTTTGATCGCCCAAGGCATCATTGGCATCGAGGGTAATCCGCAACTGTGGCTGCGCGCCGTTTCTTGGGTCATCTTCACTGCCGTCGGTATCGCATGGGCCATGCGCTACGCCATGCGCGTCAAGAAAAACCCCGAGTCGTCCATTGTGTACGAGGACGATAAGCTCAAGCGTATTGAGTTTTCCGTGACCGATGCCTCCATCGAGGAAGAGTTCACTATCCGTCAGAAGCTCGTGCTTATCGATTTTGCTTGCGGTATGGGCATTATCGTCTGGGGTCTTGTTACCCAGGGCTGGTACATGAATGAGATTTCCGCCGTGTTCCTTGGCATGGGCTTGCTTGCCGGTATCCTGGGCGGTCTTGACCAGCAGACAATCGCAGAGGAGTTCGTTAAGGGTCTCGCCGACTTTGCGTACGCTGCCATCGTTATCGGTATCGCTCGCGGTATTCTGGTCATCGCCGAGGGCGGCATGATCATCGACACCATCCTCCAGGCGCTCGCTACCGCGCTCGCCGGTGCACCCGCCGCCGTCTACACCACGTTTATGTATATCGTCCTTGGCCTGCTCTCTTTGCTGGTTCCCTCGAGTTCTGGCCTGGCGGCGCTCACCATGCCCGTTATGGGCCCCCTGACCGAGCTCATGGGCCTCAATCCCGAGGCGGCCGTCACCGCGCTCCAGTTTGCCAACCAGACCATCAACACCATCAGCCCCGTGGCGGGCATGACGGTCGCCGGTCTTGCCGTGGCTAGGATTTCGTTTGGCCAATGGTGGAAGACCATTTGGAAGTTCTTCATTTTCATGGTCGTCTTTGGCGTGATTGTAACGGCAATCTCTGGCATGCTTCCGGTGTAGGTGGTTGTGATGTCTGATCGTTTGACGGTCCTGACGTCTAAGAGCGTCTTTACCGGTACGGGGGACCTGCCGTTTGAAGGTTTCGTAGCGGTCCGTGGCAATCGAATTGAGGCTGTTGGCACCAAGTGTGAGGTAGCTTCGTATTTGACCCAGGCGGACGAGGTAGTTGACCTGGGCGACCGCACTGTCATGCCTGGCCTGATCGATGTGCATACCTTCTATACAGGTTGGGCGCTGCGGACGTTGGGTTCTGATCTGTCCGGCATCGCTGATGCCAAAGAGGCTGTGTCGCTCTTGCGTGCGTGGAAAGAAGATCATCCGGATTGCGCGGCGGTTTTTGGCCACAACCTACCCGAAACGTTGGCATCGGATGCCGAGAACGCAAATACGGCAGCTGTGTTTGACGATTGTTTTGGCGATATCCCTGTCGTCTGCTTTACACCGGGAGCGGAGACCTGCGTTCTCAATGCTGCCGCCAGTGCGCGATACGGCTTTACGCCCCAGGCGTGCTATGCCGAGAAGAACTGGCGCATGATGAGCGATTTCCTCGCGCTGCCCGAGGTGCGTGCCGGGTATTCGGACTACATGAGCATGCTTAACGAGCGTGGCGTTACCGCCATCAAGGAAATGGCGTTTGATGACTACTACGGCTTTGCCGACGAAATGGCTCGCCGTGAGGAATCTGGTGAGCTGACGGTTCGCGTCTCTATGATGTCGCAGCCGGTGGGCGCCGGTGCAAATCTGGCATATGCCCGCGAGGCGCGAGAGCGCTTCCGGGGACCGTTCGTTCGTTTTTCTGGCTTCAACCGTATGACCGATCGCGGCGTATGGGTGGGGCTTGCCGAGATGATAGACCCCTATGAGGACTCGGCCGATGCGGGCGCTGCCGGCAAGACGGTCGTCGAGGAGCCAGAGTGGGATCTGATTGAGAACGAGCTGCGTGCAATTGATGCTGACGGCTTCCGATATTCCTTGCATTGCCAGGGCGATGGCGCCGTTCGTCGCACCGTGGCGCTCTATGCCTCGCTGCCTCGAGACGAGCATGGACGGATGCTTCGCCGCCATGCGATTACCGATCTCGAGAACTCTGACCCGACCGATCTTGTCGAGTTTGGCAAGTTAGGTGGAATTTGCGAGGTCTATCCGCAGATTCTGACGCTGGACCGGCGCGAGGATTGCCTGTCGATGATGCGTCGACAAATTGGTGAGACGCGACTTTTGCACAGCTGGAATCGCCGCGGCATGGAAGATTCCGGATGCACAGTGTGCTGTGGCACGGATCTGCCGCTGCTGATTCCGAGCCTGGGCGAGTCAATCTACAGCGCGTGCGGCGGATTCTTCGCCGACGGACTGCCCGTGAATGAGGTCAACACGCTGACGCTTGTCGAGCTCTTGCGCGCTTGGACTGCCGGGGGCGCGTACGATCTGATGCGCGAAGACGAGCTGGGTACGCTTGAGGTTGGCAAGCTTGCCGATATCTGCGTGCTCGATCGGGATGTGTTCGACCTCGATTATCGCGACGCACGCGATCTTGCGGTTGATATGACGATGTCGGATGGACAAATCGTGTTCGATCGAAATAAGGAGGCATAAGATGTCTGAATCCAAACCGACGCTGCACCGCGAACAGATTGCGGGCATGAATATCCACTACATCATGTGGTCGCTCGATTACTTCCTTGATGTGCAGCAGCGCTTGGGCTTTGAGTCCATTGAGCTGTGGTGCGCAGAGCCGCATGTGACGCTCGACCACACGGGCTACTTTGAGGCTGAGGTCCTGGCGAAAAAGGCTGCAGACCGTGGGCTTAGGTATCGTACTCTGTGCCCCGAGAATGTTGTCTATCCTTGGCAGTATTGCGCACGCAAACCGCTGCATGAGCAGCGCAGCCTGGCGTACTTTAAGCACGGCATTGAGCTTGCTGAGGTGCTTGGGTGCGACCGCATGTCCATCAACTCGGGCTGGGGCGACTGGGACGAGGACCGCGAGGAAGCCTGGAAGCGCAGCCGCGAGCACTTGTCCATTCTGGCGGAGTATGCCGGCGAGCACGGTCTGGTGCTCACGATGGAAAGCCTGCGTCCCGAGGAGAGCAACCTTGTGACGACGGTTTCCGATGCGAAGCGCATGATTGACGAGGTCGCGAGCCCGTACTTACAGCCCATGGTTGATACAACCGCGATGGGCGTTGCAGGCGAGACGCTCGAGGACTGGTTTGCCGCCTTTGGTGATGGGGCAATTCACGAGATGCACTTTATCGACGGTGACCCGTATGGCCATCTGGTATGGGGCGATGGCAAGCACGATATGGACGCCTTTGTCGCCACGCTCAACGCCCATGGTTTCGACGGCATGCTGGGCCAGGAAATCACGGACGGTCGTTACTACGATGACCCGGCGGCGGCAGATGCCAAGAACATGGCCGCATTCGAGAAATATCTGATTGACTAAAACAACTATCGGCCACGCAGCCAACGTCATTGATTGCGGCCAAACAAGAAAGGAACTGGATATGAACGCACACGATCTGATCAAAGAGGCAATTGCCGAGAAGGGCAAGTTCGACAGCGTCTACTGGATTGCTTGCGGTGGCTCCATGATCGATTTGATCCCGGCCCATGAGCTTCTGCAGCGCGAGGCAACCACCTTTACTTCGTATATCTATACCGCGCGTGAATTCGACATTATGCGTCCGCGTCGTCTGGGCGAGAAGTCCCTGGTCATCGCTTGTAGCCACAGTGGCAACACCCCCGAGGTCGTCGAGGGCTGCGAGATTGCCCTTGCTGCCGGCGCTACGGTGATCGCCCAGACCGACAACGCTGGATCCAAGATCGACTCCGGCAAGTGGACCACGTGGGTCTACCCGTGGGGCGAGGGCGTGCCGCAGGCCGAGGTCCCCGCTGGCATTTCGCTGTCGCTTGCGGCCGAGCTGCTCGATCAGCAGGAGGGCTACGCCGATCTTGCCGATATGTATGCCGGTATCGCCGAGATGGATAAGATTCTTCCCCCGGCACGCGAGAAGGTAAATGCCGAGCTGGGCGATCGCTTTGCCAAGCTTTGCCAGGAGCACGAGTTCTTCTACATTCTGGGCAGCGGTCCCAACTTTAGCCAGACCTACGGTTTCGCTATCTGCTCTCTTATGGAGATGCAGTGGCAGCACTGTAGCTACATCCACTCTGCCGAGTACTTCCACGGCCCCTTCGAGGCTACTCAGGATGGCGTTTTTTACTTCCTGCAGATGGGCTCCAGCGAGTGCCGTGCTATGGACGAGCGCGCCCTGGCGTTCCTTAAGACGCATACCGATACGCTGATGGTGCTCGATGCCAAGGAGTACGGTATGGAAGCCGTGCCGGCGAGCGTCCGTGCCTATCTGGACCCGGTGCTGTTCTACGCCATGAACTGCGAGCTGCGTGCTGCACGTGGCAAGGTGTTTGATCACGACCCCGATTTCCGTCGCTATATGGGTGTTGTCGAGTACTAGAAGGGACAAAGGCCATGGCATTTAACGTTAACGCGCTCGGATTTGGCGACAACGTCGTCGATCGCTACGAGCATATCCACACCATGTATCCTGGCGGCAACGCGGTAAACTTCGCCGTTTATGCCAAGAAATGCGGTGCCGCACGCTCCGCATACATGGGCATTTTTGGCAATGACGCCGCTGCCGAGCATGTCATTGCAAGCCTCGAGGATGAGGGTATCGAGCTTGACAAGTGCGAGCAGATGATTGGCGAGAACGGAGCGGCTCGCGTGACCGTCGTTGACGGCGATCGTGTCTTCCTTGGCTCCAACGAGGGCGGTATCCGTGGCGATGCGCGCTATGTCCTCGATCGCTTTGACCTTTCGTACATGAAGCAGTTCGATGTGGTTCATTCGGGCAACTATTGCTTTACCGAGCGCGAGCTGCCCAAGCTGAAGGCTGCGGGCGTCACGGTCTCTTTTGACTTTTCGGACGACTCCACCGACGAGTACTACGAGCAGTTTGCGCCCTACGTCGATTTCGCTTTCTTTAGTGCGGCGGATGCCGCGAGTGAGGACGAGATTCGCGAGCGTCTGGCATGGGTGAAGGGCCTGGGTCCGCGTTTTGTGTCGGCTACGGCGGGCGCCGAGGGCTGCATT
>CABTAA010000059.1 GCA_902482615.1 uncultured Collinsella sp. | reverse complement strand
CGATGGCGTCGAGCAGATCAAGGACGCCTGCGCCGCCATCGCCCAGGCCGACGAGGGCCGCGGCGCCAGAAGGCGTGTGGACACGGTTTTTCTCGGTGCAAAAGGACTATCGACATCATTCATACCGCAACGCCGCGTCAATGGATTCTGATCATGGTGGCCTCAGCCGCCGATGCGCTCGCGCTGGTTGGGGGCGGCGTGTCGATCGCCAAGGTCAGCATCGGCCATATGCGGGCGGGGGAGGGCAGGCGTCCCGCAACGCCCACGGTCGCCATGGGCGATGCGGACATCGCCGCTCTCAGAGAGCTGCAAGCGCTTGGTGTGAAAATGGAAGTTCGCAATCTACCCAGTGACGAACCCGACTCCATGAATGCTCTGCTGTATTAACGAGTCGTCGAACGCGGCGAGTCGGCCGTAAGAAAGTCAGGTTCGATTCTGGATATTTCCAGTCTTGGAAATAGGAAGACAACAGATCTCTATATTGCTCATGTAGGTGAATCCAAAGTAGATAAGCATTTGAAGAAA
Organism: uncultured Collinsella sp.; assembly: GCA_902482615.1. GTDB lineage: Bacteria > Actinomycetota > Coriobacteriia > Coriobacteriales > Coriobacteriaceae > Collinsella. The sequence goes on along the minus strand of CABTAA010000059.1, from coordinate 8,013 downwards.
TGCGATTAAACATAACGTAACTAGTAGGAAATAGTGGATAGGTGGTACATACCACCTTTCAAATATAGAATCGTTAGGAATCTATAATTAAACAGTGGTCTAACAGGTAGTTTAATTTTCTTTATTAAAGCCGTTCATCGTCATTTCGCTACCGTTTACGGACCACTTCAGATTCTGTCTACATAATTGCGTTAATGCGTCCATAATAGACAAGGCGTTTAGCCGAGGGCCGAGGAACCGGCATCGGCGTCGTAGAGCACGAAGATCGGGAATAGCATGCATTCGTTTAAGATCACCAATCAATTCCTACTTGATGATGAGCCGTTCACCATCTTGTCGGGGGCGATTCACTATATGCGTGTTCATCCGAGCGACTGGCACCACTCGCTCTATAACCTTAAGGCTCTTGGGTTTAATACGGTCGAAACGTATGTACCGTGGAATCTTCATGAGCCAAAGCCTGGCGTCTTCGATTTTTCTGGCTCAATCGATTTGGCGGCATTTCTTGATGAGGCAGCATCGCTCGGTCTGTATGCAATTGTTCGGCCCTCTCCGTTTATTTGTGCAGAATGGGAATTTGGCGGCATGCCAGCATGGCTGCTGCGCGAACATGATATGAGGCCGCGCAGCAGCGACCCCAAATTTCTTGCTCACGTTGCGCAGTACTACGACCATCTCATGCCGATACTCGTCTCGCGTCAGATTGACAAGGGCGGAAACATCATCATGATGCAGGTTGAAAACGAGTATGGGTCGTATTGCGAGGATAAGGACTATCTTCGCGCGATTCGTCGCCTTATGGTCGAGCGTGGGGTTTCCGTGCCCCTTTGTACTTCCGATGGTCCGTGGCGTGGGTGCCTTCGTGCCGGTACGCTCATTGACGATGATGTGTTGTGCACCGGCAACTTTGGTTCTCATGCAAAGGAGAACTTTGAGGCTCTTTCTGCTTTTCACAAGGAGCATGGAAAACAATGGCCTCTTATGTGCATGGAGTTGTGGGACGGCTGGTTCAATCGCTATGGGGAGAACGTCATCAGACGCGATCCCGAAGATCTTGCCTCTTGCGTTCGCGAGGTGCTCGAGCTTGGAGGATCTTTAAACCTCTACATGTTTCATGGAGGCACCAACTTTGGATTTATGAACGGATGTTCTGCACGCCATACGCATGACCTGCACCAGGTGACATCATATGACTACGATGCTCCATTGGACGAACAGGGCAACCCGACCGAGAAGTACTTCGCAATTCAAAGGACAGTTCACGAGCTGTATCCCGATATCGCGCAAAGCAAGCCGTTAACAAAAAAGGCGTTTTCCATGCCCGATATTTCGGTGAGTGAGCGCGTAAGTCTCTTTAATGTGCTCGATATTCTTTCGGAGCCGATTGAAGCCCAATATCCTATGCCCATGGAAGAGATGGGTCAGTCGTATGGATATACGTTATATACCACGACTGTCGAGCGTGACCGTGCAGATGAAGAGCGTATTCGGGTTATTGACGCCCGCGACCGCGCTCAGGTGTTTGTGAACGGTGACAAAGTGGCGACGCAGTATCAGGAGCACATCGGGGAAGATATTCACTGCGTTCTTCCCTGTGAACACAACCGCCTGGATGTTCTGACCGAGGATATGGGTCGCGTCAATTATGGTCACAAATTGCTCGCTGATACGCAACATAAGGGCATTAGGACAGGAGTTTGCGTTGATCTTCACTTTGTTACCGGTTGGGAGATGCGTTGTCTGCCACTCGATAACATCGATAATCTTGATTATTCCGCCGGCTGGGTAGAGGGGCAACCTTCCTTTTATCGCGCAAAGTTTGATATATCTGAGCCGGCTGATACCTTTATCGACACTACGGGTTTTGGAAAGGGTGTGGCATACGTAAACGGAACGAATGTCGGACGTTTTTGGGATAAGGGTCCCATCATGACGCTCTATGTTCCGCACGGTTTATTACACCCTGGTACCAATGAGCTCGTTATGTTCGAAACAGAGGGCGTGTATGATGCGAAAATCTCCCTTCGCTCTGAGCCCGTTATCCGTACACTTGAACAAGAAGGAGTTGAGTAGAAATGATTGTAGGCGCACGAATCGACTTTCGCTTGATTCACGGACAGGTGGCAAACCTCTGGTCTAACGCCCGTCAGGTAAGCCGCTTCATGGTAGTTGACGACGAGGTATCGCAAGATGCTACCCAAAAGCAGGTTCTTCGCATGGCTTGCCCGGCAACTGTGAAGTTGTCCGTGCTTCCTGTCGACAAGGCCGCTGCCAACATCACTGCTGGCAAATATGATGCGCAACGTCTCTTCATTGTTGCGAAAAAGCCTGAGGTCTACGTTCGACTTTTGGAACAAGGTGTTAAGCTTGAGCAGCTCATCGTCGGTAATATGACGACAATGGAACCGGTCAAGAAGCTGAATCGCAACATTAGTTGCGACCAGGGGGACCTTGACGCATTTGCCAAACTCAAGGCCGATAATCTTCCTATTGTCATTCAGCTGACGCCGCAGGATAACCCAGAGGCTCTCACGCTCTAGTCGAATTAACGCTAGGCCGTGAAGGGGGATGCACGGTTTATATAAGCGTATTGGTATTGTAGAAACTGTTACACCTTAAATAAGGAGTTTACCATGATTGCTTGGTGGCAGATTCTTCTGTTAACCCTGTATGCGGGTTATCAGATTATGGATGAGCTGAACTGGTACACCTGTGCCGGCTCAGCCGTCTTCTCCGGTATGATTACCGGTTTGATTATGGGTGACCTGCAGACTGGCCTGTTTATCGGCGGCAGCATGCAGCTCACCGTCCTGGGCGTTGGTACCTTTGGCGGCGCCTCTCGTATCGATGCCAACTCCGGCACTCTGGTCGCCACTGCCTTTGCCGTGGGTGCGGGCATGAATCCCGAGACGGCTCTTGCCGCCATCGGCGTACCTGTCGCTGCCATTCTCGTTTACACCGATATCGCCGGCCGTTTCGCCAACACGTTCTTCGGTCACATGTGCGATGCCGATATCGAGAAGATGAACTGGGGCGCCTACAACGTACACTACTTGCTCGGTGCCGTTTCCTGGATGTTGTCCCGCATGATTCCGGTCTTCCTGGCTCTCGCATTTGGCCAGGGCTTGGTCGAGGGCATCACCACCGCCCTTAACGGCGACTGGAAGTGGCTGGGTGACGGTCTGTCTGTTGCTGGCGGTGCCTTGCCCGCCGTTGGCTTCGCCATCCTGCTCCGTTACCTGCCGGTCAAAAAGCACGTCGCCTACCTGCTGCTCGGCTTTGTAGTCGCCGCCCTGTTTGGCACGGCCTTCACGAGCATCATGAACCTCAACGCCAACATCGTCGCTGTGAACGGTGCGCTTGGTAAGGGCGCCGTGGATATGGTCGGTATGTTCAATAACATGTCGATGCTGGCGATCGCTATTATTGGCTTTGCTCTGTCTTTGCTGTACTACAAGAACAACCAGCGTCCCGTCGCTGCTGCTGGCGCTGCGGAGGGAGACGACGACGATGAGCTCTAATGAGAAACTCGCCAATGGCACCACTGGCTACAAGATTACCAAGGACGACCTTGCGCAGATCAACCGCCGTAACCTGCTTGGTTTCCAGGATGGTTGGAACTACGAGCGCATGCAACACTCTGGTTATCTCTGGATTATCCTGCCTACACTGCGCAAGCTGTACGGCGACGGCACGCCGGAGCTAAAGGAAGCCTGCCGCGCCCAGTGCGCACCGTTCTTCAACACCTCAAACTTCCTCAACACGATCATCACCGGTATCGATTTGGCGATTGAGGAAGAGGAGGGCATTGAGGGCCTCGAGGCAGTTGCTGGCCTCAAGACCGGTCTCATGGGACCGCTGGCTTCCATCGGCGATTCCATCTTCGGTTCGCTGCTCCCGACCATTTTTGGCGCCCTGGCTGCCAATATGGCCATGAACGGCAACCCCTTGGGTATCTTCATCTGGGTCGCCGTTAACATCCTTGTTGACTGGTTCCGCTGCAAGCAGACTCACATGGCCTATGAGCAGGGTATGAAGCTCGTCACCACCATGAGCGACCGCCTGAACGCGTTGACCGACGCGGCCTCCGTAATGGGTGTCTTTATGGTCGGTGCCCTGGTCGCAACCAATGTCGGTATCGTTATTGCGGCGAAGCCTGTTATCGGCGGCGTTACCGTTGACTTGCAGAACATCTGCAATATGATTTGCCCCAAGCTGGTTCCTGCCGCACTCGTCGGCTTCGTATACTGGCTCCTCGGTAAGAAGGGCATGACCTCGACGAAGGCCATCTTTATCGTCTTGGTTCTGTCCATTGCCTTGGGTGCATTCGGTATCATTTGCAAGGGCTAAATACCCCATATTGTCACGGCATTTGAGCCTCAATTGAGACGTGGCGCACACCTCCAAGGCGACTTTATCGCCATATCCCCTGGAGTGTGCGCCTCTTTTGTTTTGTCGGACACCGCTGTTCATAGGCGGTTATGCAGTCATCGTGTTCGATTAATTCCTTAAGGCTGCCTTGAAGGGAATATAGTGCAATGCCATTTTGGATCGTCCTGTTCATTTGTGTTGTCGTGGCTTATTTCGCTGTGACCGAAGGAGCGAAAAAATACTTCGATATGAAATTGCAGGTATTGTTTAACTTGGGCTTATACCAAGATTGCATAGACCTGCTCGATCGCAAACTTGCGCGCATAGTAATGTCTACGTATAAGCAGTATTACCTGCGTTTCACGATCTATGAAGCTGCTGATATGGACGCATATGCAGATCGAATGCTTGACCACTTGCTGGAGATGCCGTGCAGCGACAAACAACGTCGACAGCTTGCGGTTCGCGCCTTTAATTTCTATATCAAGACGGGTGACCGGAAGCGGGCGGCGTCCATGTTGGAAGAGATGCGCCCCATCGTGTCGAAGGGCATTTTGGCGGACAGTCAATTAACCTACGACATAGTCTTTTGCCGTCGGCATGATAAGATCGATGAGATGGAAGCTATGCTGGATACGAACGACCTTGGGTTACGCGGAAAGCTCTATCTGCTGCTTTCATATCAATATGAGAGCAGCGGGAACAAGGGCGAAGCACGTAGATATCGCAACCTTGAAAAGCAGCTTAGAGACGCTCACAGACCTCCCACGATAAAACAAAATACTCACTAAACTTTAATGATGCAGTGGTCGTAAGAGCCCTTTTGAGGGGTTCTATGGCTAGAGAAAGCGAACGGTAGAAAGGTAGATAGAATGATTGGATTTGTACTAACTGGTCACGGTCAGTTTGCACCTGGTTTGAAAAGCGCTGTGGATATGGTCGCCGGTGAACAGCCTAATTTTGAGGTAGTTCCTTTTGCGGGCTCGGAGGCGGTTACTTTTGGTGATGATTTGCGAACCTGCATTGCCAAGATGCGTCAAGCTTGTGATGGCGTATTGGTGTTTGTTGATTTGCTTGGTGGTACTCCGTTCAATCAAGCTATCCCAATGACGACTGAGCTCGATAACGTGACCGTTGTCACCGGAACAAATCTACCTATGTTGGTGGAGCTCGTTATGACGCGTGCGTTTGGAGACCCAACGCTTGATGAACTTGCCGAACGCGCACGGGTCGTTGGTCGTGAGGGAGTCGATCTCAAGAAACTCGAGAGTGCTGACATTGATGAAGACGATGAGATGTAGTGTCGCTATTAGCCCATTTATTGGACATGTTGGTGCGTTACCTGAAGGCTGAAGTATTGGTCAATTGCTCATTACGCGGAGAATATCATGACGTGCACGAGGCGCAGACAACCGCTATATGACCAGCTCGTAGATATTCTGATCGAAAAAATTGATCATGAATATCAGCCAGGTGATTTGATTCCGTCCGAACGTGAGCTTGCCGAACGTTTCGGGCTTTCGCGGTCGACTGTCCGGCTTGCAATTCAGGAACTTGAGTATCTTGGTCGGATTGTGCGAAAACAAGGTCGCGGTACGTTTGTTGCCGATCGACTAGCTCAAGCAACAAATCTTACCCAATCGTACAGTTTTACTGAACAGATGAAAGCGATGGGCCGGCTGCCAGAAACAACCATCTTAGAGTTCTGTGAAATGGAAGCAGATAAAACGCTCTCGATGCAAATGGGGATTCATTTGGGTGAAAAGGTATTAAAACTCAAACGTTTACGAATGGCAGATGGTATACCTATGATGGTTGAGCGTAGCTATCTTCCAGCAAGGCTCTTTATTTCACTCAAGCGTCCTCTACTCGAACAAAAGCCCCTTTACGATGTTATTGAGCAGGATTATCAGCAGAAAATTCGAGTAGCGGATGAGGAGTTCTCTGCGGGTATAGCACGTCCATGTGACGCTCGGCTTCTAGGTATTGGTGAGGGTGCGCCAGTTCTGGACATAGTCCGAACTACTCACAACACCCAAAATGATGTTGTCGAGTTCACGCTTTCGGTGGCTCGTGCCGACAAGTTCAAGTACAGAATCTCTCACTATCGAGATACTTTGTGATCGGATACGAGTGCCAACGAAAGAAAAACAGCCTATGACTACTACCCGATTTAACTTTTCAGATTAAGTCTTTGTATATCAGACAATTTAGTAAAGAAAGAGGTATTAGAAATGTTCGAGAAGAGTGTCGAGGAGCTTACCGAGCTCGGCGCCCAGATCACCACGGCCGAGATTGCTCAGCAGCCCGAGCTTTGGCGTGATACGCTCAACATCTATCGCGAGAACAAGGAGGCCATCGAGGCCTTCCTGGCCGAGGCTCGCGCTATGGGCGAGGGCCGTCTGTCTGTTGTCTTCACCGGTGCCGGTACGTCCGACTACGTTGGCGATACCTGCGCCCCGTACCTGCGTCACGCTGGCAACACTGATCTCTACGACTTTAAGCCCATCGCAACGACCGACATCGTGAGCGCCCCGCGCGACTTCCTGCGCGCCGAGGATCCCACGCTCGTGGTTTCCTTTGCCCGCTCTGGCAATAGCCCCGAGAGCCTTGCCGCCGTTGCCGTTGCCAAGGAGCTCGTCCACAACGTCAAGTTCCTCAACATCACCTGCGCTCCCGAGGGCAAGCTCGCCGTCGAGTCTGCCGATGACCCCAACGCGCTGACGCTGCTCATTCCGCGTGCCAACGACAAGGGCTTCGCCATGACCGGTTCTTATTCCTGCATGACTTTGCTCTCCACCCTTATTTTTGACACTGCCTCTGACGAGCAGAAGGCTGAATGGGTCGAGACCATCGCCAAGATGGGCGAGGAGGTTATCGCTCGCGAGTCCGAGGTCGCCGATTACCTGGCTGGCGACTTCAACCGCGTGACCTACTTGGGTTCTGGCTCCTTCGGTGGCCTTGCCCAGGAGAGCCAGCTCAAGATCCTCGAGCTCGCTCACGGCCTGGTTGCCACTTCTTACGACACTTCCATGGGCTATCGTCACGGACCCAAGTCCTTCGTCGACGACAAGACCCTCGTCTTCGTGTTCGTCAACAACGACGCCTACACCCGCCAGTATGACATCGACATCCTCAACGAGATCGGTGGCGACGATATTGCTCAGCACACCGTTGCCGTTCAGCAGGATGGCGCTACCGTCTACGAGGGCGAGTCCTTCACCTTTAAGGGCTATGAGGCGCTTCCCGAGGGCTACCTTGCTCTGCCGTTCGTGATGTTTGCCCAGACTATCAGCTTGCTCAACTCCGTGCGCGTGGGCAACACGCCCGATACGCCGAGCCCCACCGGCACGGTCAACCGCGTGGTTAAGGGCGTGACGATTCACCCCTTCACCGCTTAATCGCGTCCCCCTGTAAGGGCGCCCGTCCGCTCATAACGGCGGGCGGGCGCTTTTTGTTTTATGTGAGCTGGGTATAAGCATCACTACAGTCAACTGCTTTAGAAGCAAGGAGTGCATATGAGCACGTACGCAATTAAGGCTGACAAGTTCTTCTTGCCGGCAGGTCCGCAACTGGGCGGCTATCTTATGGTCGAGGACGGCGTCTTTGGCGCCTGGCAGGCCGACGAGCCCTCCTGCGAGA
>CABTAA010000058.1 GCA_902482615.1 uncultured Collinsella sp. | reverse complement strand
GGGCAAGACCACCATCACCAACCTCATCAACCGCTTCTACGAGATCCAGAGCGGCGCCATCACCTACGACGGCATCGATGTGCGGGAGATCGAAAAGGACTCCCTGCGGCGGTCCCTGGGCGTGGTGCTGCAGGACACCCACCTGTTCACCGGCACCGTTGCGGACAACATCCGCTACGGACGCCCCGACGCGAGCGATGCCGAGGTCGAGGCCGCTGCACGCGCCGCACGCTGCGATCACTTTATCCATACGCTCGCCGGCGGCTACGACTTTATGATCAACGAGGAGGGCACCAACCTGTCGCAGGGTCAGCGCCAGCTCGTGACCATCGCCCGTGCCATTTTGGCCGACCGCCCGGCGCTGATTCTGGACGAGGCGACTTCCAACGTGGATACCCGCACCGAGGAGCTCATCCAGCGCGCCATGGATGCGCTGATGCAGGGCCGTACCAGCTTTGTCATCGCACACCGCCTGTCCACGATCCGCAACGCCGACGTGATTTTGGTAATTCGCGACGGCGACATCGTCGAGAAGGGCACGCACGACGAGTTGCTCGCCCAAGGCGGCTTCTACGCCGACCTGTACAATTCGCAGTTCGACGAGGCAGCGTAAGCCCAATAACCATAGCTACAAAAAGATGGCCCGCTGATTACGTAGAATCGGCGGGCCATCTTTTGCCATGGTGCACTTTGCGCTTTAAAACAACCTAGAAGCAATCGCGATAACGTGGCCAGGCAAGGAGTGCCAAGGCCAGCGTCACGCCGATCTGGATGAGCGTCTGTTTGATATCGAGCGTGCCAGTAATCGCTATGGTGCGCAGCAGCGTCACGAATGCCTGGGGCAGACCGCCCAAAAACCAAAGCGCGGCACCGAGCAGCATCTTGTCTCCCATCTCGGGTTCAGCGTCACACGCCTCCGTGAGCGCGCGATACGCGCGGACCTCAAATGCAATCACCAATGCGATACTGGCGATTGAAACGAGAAGCGAGATTGATGACGCCACGGGCACGAGCGCCGGCGCGACCGCACCTGTCGTCGCCTCCATAAGCACAAGCATCCCCGCATACGCGCAGGCCACGCCTGCAAGCGCCAACATGGACCGGCGAGCCTCCTGCCGGCGAACGATTGTCGTCACTCCACGAAACCCTCGAGCCATCGCCCTCTCCCCTCTCATCAAAGCCTTGCGGTTACTCGCCGCAACCGCTCTCGATCAGCTCAACCAGTGCATCGACGGCGGCTTGCTCGTCGGCACCATCGGCCGCAATCTCGACATCGCATCCGCACGCCATCCCCAGACTCATAACCATGAGAATCGACTTAGCATCCTTGGGGTCGCTGTCCTTGGTAACGTTGCGCACGGTCACCTTGCTCCCAAACCCGGATGCCTTCTGAACAAACAATGAGGCAGGGCGGGCATGGATGCCGCTTGCATTTACAACGGTCGTGGTCTTTGAATACATCCGAGTCCTTCTTTCGATCAAGGGTTCCAAAAGCCGCCGGGACACCCACCCTACAGGCATCCCGGCGAAGGGGCCGAGCTACTCGACCACGATGTTGTCACTCGCGGTGTCGGCGCCGTTACTTGCGATGAGCTTCTTGTAGTAGAAGAAGCTCTTCTTCTTGCCACGCTTGCCGGTGCCGTTGCCATGGTCGTCCTGATCGACCGAAATCTGGCCATAGCGTTTAGTCATCTCGGACGTACCAGAGCTGATGAGATCAATGGGGCCCCACCAGGCGTAACCGAAGACGTCAACGCCGTCGAGAATCGCCTGATGCATCTGCTCGACATGCTCCTTCATGTATTCGATATGAGCATCGTCATCGCAATAACCGTTCTCGTCGCGGTTCTCGGTCATACCGTTACCGTTCTCGGCGATAAAGATCGGCAGGTGATAACGGTCGTAGATGTGGTTAAGCGTGATGCGGAAGCCCACCGGATCGATCGGCCAGCCCCACTCGGTCATCTCGAGATACTGGTTCTTAATCTCGGTCAGCAACTTGCCGGAGGGCTCCGGGGACACCTTGCCCTTGTAGCGCATGATGTAGGTCATGTAGTAGCTGATCGAAATATAGTCGACGGTACCGGCCTTGAGGGTCTCGAGGTCACCGTCTTCCATCTTGATGTCTACGCCGTAATCGCGGAAAAAGCGCTTGACGTAGTAGGGATACTCGCCCTTGGCCTGGATATCGGTGAAGAACCAGTTGAAGTGGTCCTCAAACAGCACCTGGAGCTGATCCTCGGGCTTGGAGGTCTCGGCGTAGTTCTCAAGACGGCAGAGCATGTTGCCAATATGTGCCTCGGGGTCGATCTCACGCAGCTTGATGACAGCTTTGGCGGACGCGACAAGCTGGTTGTGCGCGACCTGGAACTTCTCGGGCCAGCGCCCGGCATAGGGGTTGGAGCCGTCCTCGTTCTCATCCCAGATAACACCGCAGCAGGTGCAGGGGTTGGCATACACGTGGTTAATCTCGTTGAAGGTCATCCAGTACTTGACCTTACCCTTGTAGCGGAGGAAGAGTGTCTCCGCGTAATGCTCGAAGGCGTCAACAACGTGACGGCTCGCGAAACCGTTATACTCCTCTGCCAGGTGGAGCGGCATATCGAAATGGTTGAGGGTAACCATGGGCTCAATGCCGTGCTTGTGGCACTCGTCGAACACCTTATCGTAGAAGGCCAGACCTTCCTCGTTAGGCAGTGCGTCGTCACCGTTCGGGAAAATACGGCTCCAGGAGATGCTCATACGGAAGACGCCGAAGCCCATCTCGCCGAGGAGCGCAATGTCCTCCTTGTAGGTGTGGTAGAAATCAATGCCGCGTCGCTTGGGGAAGTCGTAAGCCATCTCGTTTGCCTTGCGAGCGGCAAGGGACTGACGCGTCACGGAATTGAGCGGGCCGCCCTCGACAATGCCCTCGCGGGCGCACGTCTCGCGGTCGAGCAGGATGACGTAGTCCGAGACGGCCGGTCCGCGACCGCCCTCGTTCCAGGCTCCTTCGACCTGGTTGGCCGCCGTAGCGCCGCCCCAGAGGAAGCCCTCCGGGAAGGCATCGCCAAAGTCATAAGTAGAAAGATCAATCATGCTATGTCCTCATCTCTCAATGGTCGGAATCAATAGGTAACGGGTCGTTTTGGATTTAGAAACGCGCACGGTTTCCACAACGCTACTTCGCGGCGAGTGCACGCACGACGGGCATCATCTTCTTGGCCATGTGCAGCTCGGCACTGATGGTCATGAGCGTGTCTTGGGCGTGGACAAAGAGCAACGAGTACTCGACCTCCTCGCCACCAGCCTGACGCTGGATCATCTCGGTCTGGGACTTATGGGCCTCGAGGATCTTCTCGTCGGCCTCCGCCAGATGGGCCTCTGCCGCGTCGAAATCGAACTCTGCCAGGGCGTCCATCGCCTTATCGATACAGGCACGGCCGTCACCGGCGTTGATGATGACGCTCATCGCAACGGCGGGAATGTTAATGGGCTCTTCCTCGGCCATCGTGGTCTCCCTTCCTGTGGCCCCGGTCGTTTCCACAACCGGGGCATCGAATGATTACGTAGTCCAGGGCAATGGGCCCCGGTGCCCCGCCTACTCGGCGACGGCGGCTGCGGCAGCAGCCTCTTTGGCGGCTTTCTTCGCCGCCTTCTTGGCTGCCTTTTCAGCTGCTTTCTCTTCCTCGACCTTGCATTGATAGTTGTCGGCCGCCTTGAAGAACGGGAACCAGAGAATCGCGGCGATCAGCAGGTTCATGCAAACCAGGGCAACGTTGCGAATGTCGCCACCGGACATAAAGAACGCCGAGACAGCATTGGGCAGGAAGTTCATGTCGAAATTCTCAACGTGGAGGCTCGCCCAGCCCATGCTCATCCACAGATAGGCGTTGGCCGGCAGGATGATGGCTTGAAGCACCATAGGGATGAACATGAAGGGGTTTGCAACAATCGTAGAGAACACGAGCGGCTCGTTGATGTTGAACAGAGACGGGACGATCGTGGCACGACCGAGCGTTTTGTTCTTCTTAGACTTGGCGAAAAGCATGTAGAAAGCCAGCGGGAGCGTGGCGCCCTCGCCGCCGATCATGATGTAGCGAGTAATGCCGTAGGCGTTGATGTTCGTCGGGGTAAGACCGGCGGCATATGCAGCCATATTCTCGGCAAGGGCGGACTTTTGGATGGACTGCTGGATGGGCGAGAAGACCCAGCCGGAGATGCCGAAGAAATAGAAGGTGTCCATGACGAGCGGAATCGCAATAGTGCCAGGGAGCGTCTGGGCAAAGCCGGTGACGGGCGACAGAATGATCGCAACGGCGCCAAAGACGTCAACCTGAAGCATGTTGGTGAAAAGCCACGCAACGAAAAGCGACAGCAAGACGGCGATGATGTTATCGAACCAGTTCTTGACAAAGTCGGGGACCATGCTGTCCTCCGAGAAGAACGTCATGCGAGCCATGCGCTTGTAGATGAAGCCCACGACAAAGCCCACAACCATGGCGGTGAACATACCGCCTGCGCCGAACTTGGCCATCTGAAAAACGTAACCGTCTTCAGTGATCGTAGGATTCATACACAGCATGAAGGCGCCTATACCGGTGAAACCGGCAATCATGCTGCGGTCCTTGCGATCTTCCTTAACCGCGACGTTGTGCGGAATGATAAACGCCATGAACAGGCCAACGAGACCGAAGCTGAACGTCGTGAGCGGCGACAGATCGGGGAGCGTCGGGACAAAACGACGGATGATGTTCCAAAGGCTCGGGATTGCCGAAACCATAGAGAAGGGAACGATGTAGAGGACCGCGTCTGAGATGACGCCGAACCAATAAGTTGAGGTAAGCTTGTTCATCACGGGGACGACATGCTCGGTGATCCACGCCTGGACCGCTTCCATGAACTTTTGCAGCATGTTGTCCCCTCCTAGTCTTCGTCAAGCAGGTCGTAAGCATCCTCGAGGATGCTCTCGCCGTCGAGTGCCGCATAGTAATCCGGGTCGATGGCCATGACCTTCACGCCATGAGACGCCACCTGCGCCTGGATCTCGGGCACCTCGGAGGCGAAGTGCGGACCAAGCAGAAGGACGTCAATCTTGTCGGCGTAATCCATAATCTCGGACTTGCTGACTGCCTTAATGGTGCAGTTGAGTCCCTTGGACTTTGCCACCTTGCGCATACCGGCGGCCATGAAACCCGTCGAAGCGCCGATACCGCAAGCGAGGAGAATTCGGACGCATCCGTTCTCGTCTGCCATGAGGGGTACTCCTTTCCCAATAAACGAGTCCGCAGCGGCTCGGTTGCCGCCTCGGTCCTCGTACGTTTGGGGAGACCGTGTCGACCCGGCTCCCCTTGACCGTGACCGCACTATACGGCCTGCCCCTACCCTGCCGCGAACCCTCTTTTTGCCGCATGGCGGCAAAGTGTCAGGTTTTCCGCCGTGGCGGCAATGCCACAGTCTTTCCGTTCATACGGCAAATTGGGACTTTTTCGCCCACGACCCTCTGCGATACCATGGCGCATGATGACAACATCGGGGCGCTTCATGCCCCGTGGGATGCGCCCTCGGCGGGCGCACGCTTCTATCTCGTTGGGAGTCGGCCGTGGCAAGCGCAAAGCAAAACCGAATCAACCGCATGGTCGATATTCTGGAGCATGCTACCTCATGGGTCTCCGCCTCCATGCTCGCCACCATGCTGGGCGCAAGCGAGCGTTCCATCCGCAACTATGTGACCGAGATCAACGGTCAGGGCGGCACAATCATCGAATCGTCTAAGGAAGGCTACCGCCTAGCGCACGCCGACGAGGCCCTTTCCTCACCGGCGTGCGCCAGCATTAAGTCCGCACCCGAACGGGGCGGGGAGCCCACGGGCGGCATCGGCATCGATGCCCGCTGCAACTATGTGGCATCGCACCTGGTCAACGCTCGGGAACCGCTCTCAGTCTTCGATCTTGCCGCTGAGCTCTGCATATCCGAAAGCACGCTTGCGAGCGCCGTCATGCCCGAGGTTCGCGAACTCGCCGGCCGGTTCAATCTATTCGTCGAGACGCACGATTTCAAGGTGAGCCTCACTGGCCTCGAGCGCAACAAGCGCAAACTACTCGGGCACATCGCCACCCATAACTCTTACGGATATTTCTCATCGACGCGCACGCTCGAGAGCATGTTCCCCAATTTCGACGTCCAGCAGATCCTTGCGAGCCTCGTCGAAATCTGTCAGCGATCCGAACTCTTCATCAACGACTACGCGCTCTCCAACCTGCTCGTCCATCTCATGGTAATCATCATCCGCCTCACCTCGAACAACGAGCTCAGCGAAGTCGATGGCCCTATCGACGGTGACGGCCTCGTAGCGCAGCTCTCCCAACGCGACCAAATCGTTCACTGTGCGGAGCGTATTTCGTCCTATTTCGAGCAGGAGTTCGGTTGCGAGATTCCCCGCGCTGACTTCCAGCAAATCCTCTTGCTGTTGGCGCTTTCGATCGAACGCGTCGAATACCGCGAGCTCGATTTTGAAAAGCTGGCAAGTATCATCGATCCAGCATTCGTGGATACCGTGCTCGAGATCCTCGACGAAACGGGCGCCCGCTATAACATTCCGCACTTCATCGACGAACCCATGCGACTGCAACTCGTGCTTCACATGTTCAACGCCTACCAACGCGCCGTCTACCACGTAAGCTATCCCAACCCGCTCGCCCCACAGATCAAGAGCGAATACGCGCCCGTCTACGACATGGCCGTCTACTTAACGCACCGGTTCTCGACCGTCATGAATGTCGAAATCGGCGAAAATGAAATCGCGTTCATTGCGTTTCACATTGGCGCGTATTTCGAGCGCGTGGCAGCGCCCGACAACCTTCTCACCTGCACAGTAATCGTCGAGGACTACCATGACTTCGCGCATAAACTCGTCGACGATCTAGAAATCGCACTCAAAGACGAAGCGCAGATTATCTCGATCATGAGCTGCGACCGTTATCTCTCCGAGCCGCCCGGATGCGACGCCGTCATCACCACCATCGATGTGACCGTCCCCGTCGGATGTGAGAAGATTCTGATCGGACCCATCCTCACCAAGCAGAACCTGCGCAAGGTGCGCGACCGGCTGGCCCGCATCCAAGAAAAGCGTCGCCACAACTATGCGCGCACGCTGCTGCGTCATCTGATTAAGCCGGAACTCTATTGCCGCAGCGTCAATGCGACGAACGCCGCAGCCTGCATCGACGAGCTCGGTGCTACCGCAATCGCCGCTGGCTATGTCGATGCCGACTATGTTGCCGACGTCCACCTTCGCGAAGGAGTTTCCTCCACGGCATTCACCGATTGCCTGGCCGTGCCGCACGCGATCTCGGTCTACCCGAAACGTTCGTTTATCGCCGTCGCGCATTGCGACACGCCCATCCCCTGGGGACGACACGACATTCGCTTTGCTCTCATGATCGGCATCACACAGGACGATATGGGGCTTTTCCGAGACGTGCTCGACCTTATCATCGAGGTCTTTAGTAACGTCGAGAACACCATGCGGCTCCTTCAGACAGACGCCTACGACGAATTCGTTGACACTTTCTGCCGCGGCATGTCGTAGACGATGCCCCGCGACATCATTCCATTCCAGGGCCCGCCAACGTTTACCCAGATAAAACCTGCCAAAATAAACCTGTCCCTTTTTGGTAGGTTTCGCTTGCACTTTAGCGTGCGACAGCGGATAATGCCGAACACTCGACAATGTTCTCGTTGCCATCAATTGATTGAGGAGGCCCCTATGGCCATGGAATTCAAACGCAGGCTGCCGATCCCCATGGAGATCCGCGAGGAAATGCCGCTTTCCGCCGAGCTTACCGCTAAGAAACAGGCATTCGACGCCGAGGTCGCCAAGGTCTTTACCGGCGAGGACGCGCGCAAGGTGCTCATCATCGGCCCGTGCTCTGCCGACCGCGAGGACTCGGTGCTTGAGTACATGAACCGGCTGGCCAAGGTCGCCGAAGAGGTCAAGGACAAGCTCATCATCATTCCGCGCGTCTACACCAACAAGCCGCGCACCAAGGGCACCGGCTACAAGGGCCTGCTGCACAACCCCGACCCCGAGGCGCCCGACGACCTGCTCGAAGGCGTTAAGGCCATCCGCCACATGCACCTGCGCGTTATTGAGGAAACGGGCTTCTTTACCGCCGATGAGATGCTCTATCCGTCCAACTACCAGTACCTCGTTGACCTGCTGAGCTACGTTGCCGTGGGTGCGCGCTCGGTCGAAAACCAGGAGCATCGCCTGGTATCGAGCGGCATTTCGGTGCCCGTGGGCATGAAGAACCCCACCGCTGGTTCCACCACCGTCATGCTCAACTCCATCTACGCCGCCCAGGCACATCAGAGCTTTATCTTCCGCAATTGGGAGGTTGAGTGCGACGGCAACCCACTCGCACACGCCGTCATGCGTGGCTACATCGGTCTCGACGGTCGCACCTACCCCAATTACCACTACGAGCACCTGGAGCGCCTGGCCGAGCGCTATACCGAGCATGCCGGCTACGCCAATCCGGCGGCGGTCATCGACTGCAACCACGACAACTCGGGCAAGCGCCCACTGGAGCAGCACC
>CABTAA010000057.1 GCA_902482615.1 uncultured Collinsella sp. | reverse complement strand
GGCCACCTACGAGGTTCCCGACGCCGAGTAGATTTTGGGACATGCCTTAAAATCTACCAGCCGTCTCTAAACGCCAAGGGCGGCGGATCCAATTGGGTCCGCCGCCCTTTTTCGTGCGACAATCGATGATGTTGAACGGATGCGATGCAAGGAGCTATGCAGATGAAAGACGAGATCAAGACAAGTGCGTCGGCGCCCAAGCCCACGTCCAAGCCGGCACCCAAGCCGCGCGATCCCTACATCCGTGCCGAGAACGAGGACGATGACGGTTACGATCCCTACAGCGACCGACGCCTCGAGCGCGAGCCAATGTTCGAAGCCGACCCGTGGCGCTGAGTGCCACCCAAAAGGCCACCAATTAAGTTGCGGTGAAATAGGGACTGTTTTTGCAGTTTGACCAGCAAAAACAGTCCCTATTTCACCGCAACTGCGTTAGGGATTTTTCTACAGGGGGAGGGTAGTCAAAAAAGCCCCGTCCCAAATTGACTGCTCGGGGAGTCTCATTCGAGCTCGGTTGTCCTCTTAGCCACTCGATATCCTTCGGAGCAATAACAGTGAAAAAACTTGCTTAAGTGTTAATCAAGCTACACACAATCTTGCTCTCTAATTAATCAAGAATCAGTATAATTTTGATTAGCTAGAGAGCAAGATTGGAGAATCATGGCATTCAACGACTTGATCGCCCAGAAAATAAAGGACTTTGAACAGCAGGGGGTTCCGCAGGTCTTTGAGCGAGACCTTGATCTGGGAAACCCACAGGAGCCAAAGCGCGACAACATCGTAAATGTGGTTGTGGGGGCCCGCCGTTGTGGAAAGACGTATCGCCTGTATCAGGAGATGTGGCGGCTTCAGAACCGGGGCGTCGAGCTTGACCGGATGCTTTACTTCAATTTTGAGGATGAGCGCTTGCGCCCGTATGAGCCATCGCTGCTGGCGGACGTGCTCGACACGTTCTATGCACTGTATCCTGCTGCTCGAACTGAGGGCGCTTATATTTTCTTTGACGAGATCCAAGAAATTCCCGAATGGGGTGCGTTTCTGCGGCGTGTAGTCGATACGGAGAAAGCGACCGTCTATGTGACGGGATCTTCTTCTAAGATGCTGTCCTCAGAGCTTAAGAGCGAGTTCAGGGGTCGTTCTCTTATACGGGAGCTTTTTCCGTTGAGTTTTTCGGAATACGTTCGATATAAGACGGGGAACGTTTTCGAGCCAGATGCGACCTTTTCCCCAAGCGATGCAGCGCTGCTTCGACATCATCTGATCGGATATCTTGAACGAGGGGGATTCATCGCGACGCTTGAGCAGACGCCCGCAGACGCGATTCAGCTGCTACAGGAATATGCTTCGCGAACGGTCGCCATGGACGTCGTTGAACGTTACGACGTCAAGAACCCTCGCCTGGCATCGCTGTTCTTGACGCGGTGTATGGCATCTTCGGGACGAGAGCTGTCGGTGAACAAAGTGTACAACGAGTTCAAGAGCAGGCAGATACCCGTCAGTCGTAATTCGCTCAGCGACTTACTTGAGTATTATGAGGACGCTTACCTGCTGTTCTCCGTGCCGGAGTTCACGCGTTCACTGGCAAATAACATGCGGTCTGCGTCTAAGGTCTACGCTGTCGATCCTGCGATGTTTGGAGCATTCTCTCCCGCATCGGCATTGGACCAGGGCCAGAGGCTCGAGACCGCAGTGTTCAACGCACTAAGAAGAAGGACTCCCGCGGTGAGGATCGGATCGGTCTGCCGCCTGCTGATCAAAGAGAAGAGTAAAAGCCATGAGGTGGACTTTGTTGCTGGGGACGCACTTCTCATGCGGGCTTATAGCCTGATTCAGGTGAGCGCGGATATGGCAAGTGAGAAAACGCGCGAGCGCGAAATTGCCGCGCTTGATGCCTCGATGGCCCAGTTCGATCTTGGCGAGTCGGCAATCGTTACCATGGATGAACAGACCGATATTCCATGCGAGCACGGTGTGGTACACGTTATGCCCGCATGGAAGTGGCTCCTTGCCTAATCATCTATGGGCCTGTGGGGTCAGGACCTCCTGGCTCCTTCATCACGGTTGGGGAGCACCTTGCTGTGCCAGGCTAGTCCTGGGCTTTGATGCTCGGCAGGAGAATCTGGGCGAGGTAGTCGGTCTCGAGTTTGGTGGCGGCGTCTGCGTTGCCGTCTTTGCCAATCAGGTCGTTCTTGATCTGGCTATACGTATAGCGGTTGCCGGTCGTCAGCTCGACAAGCTCAATAGCCGTGTCCATGGGGTAGGTCGACACGGGATTCTGGGTGCGCCCGTTGATAGTCTGGGGCACCACGTACGGATAGACGGGGCCGCTGGCATAGACGGTATAACCGTTGCCCAGATTGGCCGCACCCAAAACCGTATCGCCCTCATCGGGCGTAAAGCTCTCGCCCTCGCGCACCGCAACGAGCGTCACGAGCGGCGTATTGGCGTCGTCGCCCAGATAGATGCATAGCGTGCTTCCGTTTTGCCAAGTTGCGACCTTGCCGTACCACTCGACGGGAATATCGAGCTGGTAGAGGTCGGTTGCCTTGTGGCGAGCGTCAGCATCACGGGACGCCTGTGCCTTTTGCGCGCTCACGGCATTGACGGCGGCGTCGCGCCGCGCGGTTGCTGCCTGCTGGAGCACTTTGGCAGCCGCAGCGGAGCTCGCACCGCCCTCCTCGGCATACTTGGCGGCGGCATCGATCTGGTCGTCAGTCACCGTGTCGGCCGAAGGCACTTTGAGCTTAAAGGTGGCCTGGGCACTTAAATCCTGTCCATCGCTCTTAACGGTGACCTGCGTCTTGGTGGTCGGGACGGTATAGATGGTGCCGTCAGCCGCGATGGGGGAGGCAGCGATGGAGAGCGTGTAATCGCCGGGCAGCAGTTTGATGCCGCGGCCGTGCTCGTCAACGTAGAGTGTTTCGCTCACAGAAGAGCCGTCGGAGTCCTGGCCACTCACCTGCACGGGGATCTTTGAGCCGGTGGAACAGTCGAGGCCCGCGGCCTGCACGCCAATCTGCACTGACATCATCGTGTGGGCATTGGCGGCGACAGTGGCAGCCTGCTCTTGCTGATATCCGTTCCAGGCAGCATAGCCTGCGCCGCCGGCGACGAGCGCGACGGCCACAACGCCGGCAACCATCAGGTTGCGGCGCTTGGGCGACATCTTGCGATGGCGAACCTCGGCCTCGCGTGCCGAGGGAACGGATGGTAGGGGAATATCGCCCATGGCGATGGTCTCGTCCACGGCTGGTGCGGAACCCAGGCCAGGAAGCTCGCGGGTCAGCGAATCCTCGGCCGGTAAGCTGTCGAGCAAGACGGTTTCCTCGCCCGTGTCGGATTCGGGCTGGTTGCCGGCCTCGCTTTCGGTGTCTTCGTGATCTGCCTCATCCTCGGCAGGCTCAACGTCGCCTGCATCCTGATCATCGGATTGCGCCTCGGTTTCCGGCTCATCCTGCACATCAACGCCCGAATCGTCAAACGCAATCTCATCGAGTGAAATCCGGTCTAAGCTCTCCAAGGCCTCAGCGCAAGCTTCTGCATCTTGGGCCGCATCCTCTTGGCCCATCGTCTCATCTTTCATATATCCCCCAAGCTCAATATCGGGACAACACTGTACCCAAAAATGGAGCCATATAAAGCGCGTGCGAAATATAAGATCCGATTTAACTCGAGCGCATCGTTCGGCCGCATCCTCGCGGCGGCAAAAGGCCCCCGGAACGCGAACGAATCACATTCCGGGGGCTCTACAATGCGTTGAGTTGCGCGGAGCCGGCTATGCTGCTTCGTGCTCAAGCGATGTCTGCGCCAGGCGCGTTACTCGGCGTGTGCGTAATCCACCTTGGCGCGGCGAGCGGTAGCCTTCTCCCAATCGCTGGTGCCCTCAAAGACATCCTGCTTGTAGGGATTGCGGCCGAGCTTTTTGGCGCGGTAGGCGATGTAGATGATCGCGGCGACGTTGGCGATCAGTGCGGCGATCGAGACCGCGGTAGCGGCGCCGGGGTCGAGCGTGGAGTGGGTCACAAAGATGGACTCCTCCTGGAAGTAGGGGAATACCTGGGCAAACATGCACCAAATAGCCAGCGTAAAGGCGCGGTTCTGGATCCAGCCGCCCTTGTTCCAGATAAAGGCGGCGACGGTGGGCGCCAGCAGCAGCGCAAAGCCGCAGAACCAGGAGTGGGTGGGCAGGCAGTTGTAGGTGTAGCAGAAGTTCCAGATATCGTAGGCGATGATGTAGACCCAGGTCATGTCGGGCCACAGCATGTCGGTCTGATCCTCGGAGGCGTAGACGCTCCACCAACCGGTCATGCAGAAGATGTTGATGATACCGGCGATGCCGTTGAACACGTTGTTCCAGCCGGCCAGCTGCGTAGCACCTTCGGAGGTGACCCAGGTGGACTCGCCCAGGACAAAGAAGTGATAGGCGCTCTCGAAGTCGGACACGACGGCGATCATGATGTTGATGGCGACGATCACAAACGGCCACGCGCGGAACCAATGCGCCTTGCCGATCTTTCCCCACTGGTACTTAATGGCAATGAAGCCCCAGCAACCGGCCAGCGCCGCGTATACCTTGGCGTAGTGGAACCAGCTGTTCTGGTACACATGGGTGGGGTTGGTGAGCGCCCACTCGGCACCCTGCGAAACACCGACGGCGATGGCGACACAGTAGATGGTCATGGCCAGCGGAGCCACGCCAAAGATGATTGCCGCGCCCAGCTTGGTGCGGCGGCCGACCTCGTTGAGCACGATCAGGCCGATAAAGACCATGGCCCAGCCGGCCCAGTGGATAAGGGTATCGCTACCCCAAACATCGAACAGCATGCTGCTCTCCTTTCACACGCCCGCGGCCCCTCTTCTGATCGCGGGCAGTTTGGCCAAATGTTGTCAGTTCTGGGGCTTGCGCTCCGGATACTTGGCGGTATAGCCCTCGATGTGGAGTGTCGAGGCGATGATTTCCTTGACCGTCTCGTCGGGCACATCGGGGTGCGTGCGGATATACATCAAAAGACCCATGATGAGGGTGTAGAACGTCTCGTAGACATGGTCGATGCGCAGCTCGTGGTGGGCGACAAAATCCACCACGGTGGTGTCGCAGATATACTGCGCCACACGCTGGACCACGTTGTGCAAAAAGCCGCCGTAGAGCGCGCCGCTGCTCGAGGTGAGCGTACTCGGCAGTTCGTGGCCGCTGGCGACCAGACGCTTAAAGAGCGGGGTGACGGTGTCGAGCGCGCCCTCGATATCGCCGACGGTGCGGCCGGCGTTCCACTGCTCGAGTTCGGAGATAAAGCCGTCGATCGCCTCGTCCATAACAGCGGTGACGGCGGCGTCCATATCGGCAAAGTAGTGGTAGAACAGCGAGCGCGTGCAGCCGGCTCGCTTGGTCACGGCCGATACCGATAGGTGGGATACGCCCAGCTCGGAGCTTACGGTGCGCACGGCATCGAGGATCTCGCGACGGCGTTCGTCGCCCGTCAGGCGCTTTGCCGCGCTATCGGATGCGGGGACGGCATTGACTACAGAGGTACCTGCTGTGTTGTTGCCCATGTTTTTGCCGCCTTTCATCCTCTTTTGCCTGACCGTTCGCCTAACAGTCTTGAATATTGTTGACGGTTCGTCAATACTATTTTTGACACAATGTCAACTAATGGCGGGTGAACGGCATGGGGGCATGTCCGGCCTGCAAAAAAGAGGGGTGCTGCGGCCTCGTCGGACTGCGGCAAGAGAAGGGACAACCATGATTCTCAATGGACCGGGAATTAGCTACACCGAGCCCGACATCGGTTCGGAGTTCGTGCCGCCGCTGCCGGAACATCCGCGCGAGGCAATCGTCAAGCTGTGCGAGCACTGCACTAACCGTCTGCTGCATCGCGACGAGCTGCTGGGCTACGAGTACTGGTCGTTTGCCGAGGCCGCGACCGATGAGCAGGCCGAGGTGCTCTGCAAGATGAAGATGCGTCGTCCCTACACGCTGCCCGAGATGGTCAAGCTCACCGGCATGCCCGAGGCCCAGATTGAGAAGATGCTCGACGACATGAGCTACACGGGTCTGCTCGAGTACAACTGGGAAAATCCCGAGCGCGCCAAGCAGTGGGTGCTGCCCATGCTGGTACCGGGTTCCGCCGAGTTCCTCAACATGCGCGTGAGCCAGCTCGAGGAGCACCCGGTCTATGCCAAGTTCTTTGAGCAGGCGTCCAAGGGACCGCTGTCCAAGGCCACGCCGATGGTGCCGCCCGGAGGCGCCGGCATCGGCATGCACGTCATTCCGGTCGAGAAGGCCATCGACGCCGCGAGCACCTCGGTGCCGATCGAGCATATCGAGCACTGGCTCGACAAATACGATGGCAAATATGCCGCTAGCACCTGCAGCTGCCGCGCGAGCCGTCGCGTGATGGGTGAGGGCTGCGCCGACGACCCCGCCGACTGGTGCATTGCCGTGGGCGATATGGCCGACTATGTGGTTGAGACCGACCGCGGCCATTACGTGACGCGCGACGAGGTCTACGACATCCTGCGCCAGGCCGAGGACAACGGCTTTGTGCACCAGATCACCAATATCGACGGCGAGAACAAGATCTTCGCTATCTGCAACTGCAACGTCAACGTGTGTTATGCCCTGCGCACCTCTCAGCTGTTCAACACGCCCAACCTGTCGCGCTCGGCCTATGTCGCCAAGGTCGAGAAGGACAAGTGCGTTGCCTGCGGTCGCTGCGTTGAGGTGTGCCCGGCCGGCGCCGCCAAGCTCGGCCAGAAGCTCTGCAGCAAAAAGGCCGGCGGACAGGTGCCCGAGTATCCGCGCCAGGAGCTGCCCGACGCCACCAAATGGGATCACACCAAGTGGTCGCCCAACTACCGCAACGACAACCGTATCGAGACGCATGAGTCCGGCACCGCTCCCTGCAAGACGGCCTGCCCAGCGCACGTTGCCGTTCAGGGCTATTTGAAGCTCGCGGCTCAGGGTCGCTATGACGAGGCCCTAGCACTCATTAAGCGCGAGAACCCGCTGCCCGCTATCTGCGGCCGTGTGTGCAACCGCCGCTGTGAGGATGCCTGCACCCGCGGCCGTGTGGACGCCGCCGTGGCCATCGACGAGGTCAAGAAGTTTATCGCCCAGCGCGATCTGGATGCCGCGACCCGCTATGTCCCACCTGTGGTGACGCCGACGCGCGCTGGCGGCTTCGATCAGAAGATTGCCATTATCGGTGCCGGTCCGGCCGGCCTGTCCTGTGCCTTCTATCTGGCCGAGAAGGGCTACAAGCCCGTCGTATTCGAGAAGAACGAGCACCCGGGCGGCATGCTCACCTACGGTATTCCCAGCTTTAAGCTGCAGAAGGATGTTATCGAGGCCGAGGTCGAGGTCATTCGCCTGATGGGTGCCGAGTTCCGCTATGGCGTGGAAGTCGGTCGAGACGTGACGCTCGACGAGCTGCGCGCGCAGGGCTTTAAGGCCTTCTACGTTGCCATTGGCTGCCAGGGCGGCCGCCTCGCCGGTATTCCGGGTGAGGATGCCGAGGACGTGGCCGTGGCCGTCGACTTTTTGCGCGAGGTCAACAGTGGCAAGATCGACGCGCTGCCCGGCCGCACCATTGTGGTGGGCGGCGGCAACGTGGCCATCGACGTTGCCCGCAACGCCTGCCGTCTGGGCTCTGAGCATGTTGAGATGTTCTGCCTGGAGAGCGAGGCCCAGATGCCCGCCAGCGAGGAGGAGCGTCGCGAGGCCGTTGAGGACGGCGCTCACATCAGCTGTGGCTGGGGCCCCAAGGAGATTCACTTGGACGAGGCCGGTCGTGTGTGCGGTATCACCTTCAAGCGCTGCACGCGTGTCTTTGACGACGAAGGCCGTTTTGCGCCCGAGTACGACGAGAACGATCTGCGTCGCGTCGATGCCGATCGTGTCGTCATGTCGATCGGGCAGTCCATTGTGTGGGGCGACCTGCTGGCTGGCTCCAAGGTGGAGCTCGGCCGCGGCCAGGGTGCCCTTGCCGATCCCCAGACCTATCAGACCGCCGAGTCCGACATCTTTGTGGGCGGCGACGTCTACACCGGCCCCAGCTTTGCCATCGACGCTATCGCCGCCGGCCACGAGGCCGCGGTGTCCATCCATCGCTTTGTGCAGCCGGGCTCCACGCTCACCATCGGCCGCAATCAGCGCCGCTACACCGCGCTCGACCGCGACGACGTTGTGCTCGAGAGCTACGACAACGCGAGCCGCGAGGTTGCGCATGTGGACCGCGAACGCGAGAAGGCTGCGCCGTTTAGCGAGTATGTTGAGACCTTTACCGAGGAGCAGGTGCGCGCCGAGACCGCCCGTTGCCTGGGCTGCGGCGCCTCGATCGTCGACCCCAACAAGTGCATCGGCTGCGGCATCTGCACCACCAAGTGCAAGTTCGGCGCCATCCACCTTGAGAAGGTCACCGACTATGTCGGAGCACCGTACTTCAAGGCGCTTCTCGGCGCAGCCGGCAATGCTCCGGCGGCAGTCGCAAAGCTCGTCACCAAGAAGATCGCAAGAAAGTAAGCAGCGGCTATGCACGAGATCGGAGTTGTCCGCTCAATGGTCAAAACCGTCACCGATTTTTCCGAGCAAAACGACATGAAGGAGGTCGCGGAGATCGTCCTCGATATAGGCGAGCTGTCGCTGGTCATCCCCAAGTATGTTGAGGATATATATCCCGTCGTCGTTGGGGATACATGGCTCAAGGACACAAAGCTTGTGATAAATGTCATTCCCGGCATGGCTGAATGCGACGAATGCAACGAGCTGTTCCATGTCATTGAGCACGAAGGCTATTGCCCCAACTGCAGCAGCTTTGAAAAAACCA
>CABTAA010000056.1 GCA_902482615.1 uncultured Collinsella sp. | reverse complement strand
GACGATAGCCGCTGGCGAGCAGCGTGCCGATGATGGCGCTCTCCTCCTCGATGGTGGCGTCGGTAAGGACCACAAAGACGAACGCCATGATCACGATGATGATGTCGAGCAGCGTCATCCACATCGTGGAGTCGCCGTCCACGTCGTCGCGCGCATAGCCAATGCCCTGGTTGGAATCGGCATCGATCAGGTCGTCGACGCACGCATCGGCATCGGTCAGCGCCTCGACCATATCCTGCTCGGCATCGATGCGGTCTGCAGTGGAGAGATCGCGATCGGTAAAGGTAAAGGAATAGGTGTAGGCGGGTGCGCCGCCGGCGTCCTCGAGCGCGGCAAAGCCGGCGTCGCTGACCTCGGCCACGCCATAGGTGATGGTGTTCACCGTAAAGTCCGAATTGTTGAGGAACAGCGCCTGGCTATCGGGCTGGGTCATGATGCCGCAAATGGTGTAGGTGCGACCCTCGAGCTCGACTTTATCGCCCACGGACAGGTTGTTATTGGTGGCAAAGACACGGTCGATGGCCACCTCGTCATCCGCCTTGGGCTCCTTGCCCTCACAGTAGGACGCGATATCGACCTTGGTGCGGTGCGCATAGGTGCGCAGCGTGCGCTTGGTGCCGTCGTCGCCGGACACCTTTTTGATGATGGCGTCGATGGAGAAATTCTTGTAGAGCGTGACACCGCCGACGTCGCCGGCTGCATCCTCGGCGGCCTTAAGCTGCTTGTCGGTAGCCTCGAAGGAGGTGGTCACACGGCCGTCCTCAATCGTGTACGCATCGCGCATGTCGTCGATAAGGCAGCCGATGGAATGCGCTGCGAGCAAAAAGCCCGAGGTAAGGGCGATGCTTCCGCACATAAGAAGAAAGATGCCCAGGTACTTGCCGATATTGCGGCGCAGCTCGCGCGGGAGACGTTTTGCGAGAGGTGTCATGGCGCCGCCTACCAATCGAGCTCGGCGGCTGCGACGGGCGACTCGTTGAGCTCATCCTCGACGATGCGCCCGTCGCGCAGGCGCAGCATGCGATTGGCCATGCGCGCGATGGCGGCATTGTGGGTGACAATGATGATGGTGCAGCCGTAGGTGCGGTTGACATCCTCCATGAGCTGCAAGATTTCCTTGGACGTCTTGTAGTCGAGCGCGCCCGTGGGCTCGTCGCACAACAGCAGGCCCGGGTTTTTGACGAGCGCACGGCCGATGGCACAGCGCTGCTGCTGACCACCCGAAACCTGACGCGGGAACTTGTTGCGGTGCTCGTAGAGGCCCAGCGAACGCAGCAGGTCGTCGACATTGAGCGGGTTTTTGGACAGGTGTGCCGTGACCTCGATGTTTTCCTTGATGGTGAGGTCGGGCACCAGATTATAGAACTGGAAGACAAAGCCCAGTTCACGGCGGCGATACTCTCCCAGGTCGGTAGGTTTGAGCACCGTGAGGTCGCAGCCGTCCACCATGATGGAGCCGGCGTCGGCATCCTCCAGGCCACCGATCAGGTTAAGAAACGTCGACTTGCCCGAGCCCGAGGGCCCCAGCATGACGCAGATCTCGCCGCGATTGATGGACGTGTCGATGCCGTCGAGCACCGTCAGGCGTGCATCTCCATCGCCGTAGTGCTTTTTGAGATCCTTAACCTGGACGTAGGCCTCCCGCGTTGCCATGGTATCCCCCATTGTTAGCCTTGTACTACTTTATGAACATAATAGTAAACCTTGGCGAACTATTTTTGGGCGAGGCCTGGATTTTATTTCAGACTAGTCATTGGGGACGTTCTTAAATGACTAGCTGTTGGGGACACTCTTTCGCCACCCGGCAGTTAGGGACGTTCCCTTTCTGCCGGCAGCTGAGGACAGTCCTTGGCAACCCGGCCGGCAAGCCGGCGGTTCGGCAAAGACTGTCCCCAATGACTAGTCGTTTAAGTCTGTCCCCAATGACCACTCTTGGTCGTTTAAGTCTGTCCCCAATGAGTACCCGATGACTAGGTGGCTAGGCGTGGGATTTGGTGCGTGAGAGGGCCAGGCCTGCGGCGGCGATGGCCACGGCAAAGAGCACGGTGACGCCCAGGTCGCAGGCGATGTCGCCCAACATGGCAGACGTCAGGTCCGACGCGAGCGCCTTGCCGATCGCGTCGTTCACCCAATATGTCGGCACAAAGTGCGCCACGGTCTGCACGGCCGGGCCCATCAGCGACAGCGGCATCCAAGCGCCGCCCAAAAACGTCATGAGCATGCCGAGCAGGTTGCCCACACCGTTAAGCAGCTCCTCGCGCGCACCCAGGCTCGACAGCGCAAAGCCAACGGCCAGAGGCGTGCACGCCAGGGCAAACGTCGCCGCCAGCGCCAGGCACACACGACCCACGCCGACCTCGGCAACCGCGCCGGCAAAGCCCACGACGCCCATCATGCTCGACACAAACCAGATGCAGACGGTGAGCACTGCAGCAGCCGCGAACACGGCAAGCGAGCGCTGGCGCTCGGAGACCGGGCCGGCCTCCATGCGGCGCACGCGCTCGGGCTCGTTCATGCCCGAGAACACCAGTCCCACCGACACGATGACCGACGAGATGATCGCGTACGCGCCAAAGTTGAAGTACGACTCGAGCGTGGCGGCGGCAGTCGAGTCGACCTTGACCCGCTCGATCTGGACCTCCGCGCGCTTGGCGGCGGCATGCTGGGCGGCCTTGGCGACGCTGCCGTTGGAGGCAGCGGGCTCAAGCGCCGCCGCAGTGCCCGCGAGCGAAATCCAACGCGAGGCCTCGGCAGACGAAAGCGCCGCCGCCATGGTGCCGGAGCCGTATGTCACGTCGAGCTTGGGCAATGTCTCCCCCGCACGGGCAGTCGCAATAAGGTCGTCCTCGAACCCCTCCGGAATAAAGAACACGCAGTCGGCGCTGCCCTTGGCGCTGTTGCTCTTGGCGAGCGCATCCGCAAGATCGTACGTGTCGTCGCCGACACCCGTGACCAGGTCAAAGCGCGACCCCAAGTGCTTGGTGAGTGCCCGCGAAAGGTCGCTGTTGTCGCGATCGACCACAATCACGTTGGTGTCGTAGGGCTTGTATTCGGTGAGCTGCGACGAGTTCCAGCTCACCGACGCCGCAATGAACACGCCCATGAGCGAGATGAACACCGTATAGATGAGCAGGTAGAACGGGTGCGCCAGCGCCATGCGAAGCGCGGTCTTAAAGGTGCTCATAGCGACTCCTTCCAAAGATCAGCGTGGCAGCGGCAACGAACAGCAGCGCCATAAGGACCAGCGCGCCGGCGCGAACGGCAGAAGGTCCCAGGTCCTCAAAGAAATACAGGCGGTTGAACATGTCGCAGATAAGCTTGACGGGGTTGAGCCAGCACTCGGCCGGACAGGCGCGGGCGACGTCATCGGCAAGCGCCATCGCCGGTTCGCCGTAGAGGCCGGCGAACAGGGCGCACGTGGTAGCAAAGCCCGTGAGGATGCCCGACTTGGACGCTTTGCCGCCCTTAACGGGAAGCGTGCCCACAAAGAATCCCAGGCCCGTGGCGGCAAGCGCGGACACGGCGCCACCCACCAGACACAGCCCCTCGCGCCCGCCAAAGTCGACGCCCACGACCAGGCGCACGTAGCCGATCGCGATCGTCATCGAGGCAAAGGAAACCAGCCACGAGCCCACAAAGATACCGGCAAGCGACGCCGTCTTGGAAAGGCCGCCCACGCAGCGGCGCGCGCCAAGGCCCGACAGATTGGGCTGCAGGTCGACGACGCTCAAAGCGGCAAACTCGGCAGACATCATCGCCACCAGACCAAAAAGCGCGTAATAGTAGATGACCGTGCCATCGGGCGTAGTGCGCGTCAGGCTTACGCGGCGGGTTCCGCCCTCGAGCGACAGGGCGCGCGCAACCGCCTCCGGGTCGGCAAGGGCAGCCGGGTTGTCCTGGGCAATCTGGCGCATGAGCTCTGCATTTTGTGTATACGAGCTTGCCACCGTATCCAGGATGCTGCGGTCGGTGAGCACCGTACTCGCACGTGAGCTGTCGTAACTCGATAGCAGTGTGAGCTTGGGTACGCCTGCGTCGTCGACCGCATAGATGCCCGCAACCTCGCCGGCCTTAAGCGCACGGTTCGCATCGGCTGCGTCGTCGAGCTCGTGGATCTCGAGCAGCTGATCGTCGCCTTCCTTGGCAAGCGACGTCGCCACGTCCTTAAAGGTCGAGGCGTCCCAAGCCTCGTCCGCCACGACGGCAACCGGCACCGGGTCGATCTTGCCGTCGGAGCTCAGATTCGCAAACATAAACATGAACATCGTGGAAAGCGCGACGGGAAAGAGAGCGCCCCAGACCCACGTACTCGGCCGGCGCAGCAGCGTCTTGACCGTGGTGATGATGGTGTTGAACATGACTGCCCCCTAGTCGCGCAGCTCGCGGCCGGTGATCTCGAGGAACACGTCGTTGAGGGTCGGCGGCTCGCTCCACACGCGGCCGGGCGCCACATCGGCGGCGCGCAGCGTGTCGAGGATGTCGACCAAATTGTGCGGGCTCGCTTCGCAGGTGCAGACGAGCTCGCCGCCGGACAGCTCAACCGAAAGCACGTGCTCGAGGGCGCGCAGCCGCTCGACCGTGGCGGTCTCGACGGCGCCGACCTCGACAGTCACGCGCTCGCCCATTTGAATCATGCGTTTGAGCTCGTCATTGGTGCCCTGCGCCAGCACACGTCCGCCGTCCATGATCATGATGCGGCTGCAAATCTGCTCGACTTCCTCCATGTAATGGCTGGTATACACCACCGTGGCGCCCTCGTCGCGCAGGCGGCAGATGCCCTCCAGGATGGCGTTGCGGCTCTGCGGGTCGACCGCCACCGTGGGCTCGTCAAAGAAGATGAGCTCGGGCTTGTGCGCGATACCGCAGGCGATGTTGAGGCGACGCGCCAGGCCGCCCGAGAGCTTGCCGGGGCGGAACTTGGCAAAGTCGCCCAGCCCGACAAAGTCGATCGCCTCGTCCACCAGCGCGCGGCGGCGCTTGCGGTCGTTAACGTAGAGGCTGCAGAAATAGTCGATGTTCTCGCGCACCGTAAGCTCGTCGAACACCGCCACCTGCTGCGGCACCACGCCGATGCGGCGCTTGAGGTCATAGCGGGCGGGCGTCATGGGTTCGCCGAACAGCTCGATGGTGCCTTTGTCGTAGGCAAGCAGCTGCAGAATACAGTTGATGGACGTGGTCTTGCCCGAGCCGTTGGGGCCCAGCAGGCCAAAGATCTCGCCGGGGGCGATGCTCAGGTTAAAGTGGTCGAGCGCGATAAGATCGTCGTAGCGCTTGACGAGGTTTTCGACGTGGACGATGTCTGTCATGAGGCGGCCCTTCTGTTGATTGCGGCCCGGCATGATTGCATCATCGCAGGAGCCGCCGGCACGCGCCAGTGAGCTTTGTCACGAGTGTGGGGCTTGGTCGCACGGTCTGCCGACGTCCCCGATTTGCCGCGCGGGAGGAATGTCACGGTTGCGTAGGCGGTCCCTCCACCACGCGCGGCTTCGCGTACAATACCCATATGAACAGGCTTTTCGACAAATCGATCGTGCTGGCGTGCTGTATTGCGGCCGCCATGGGTCTTGCTGTGGATGCCCGCATGGTCGCGGCGTTTTGCCTTGGCGTTATTGCCACCTCGCTGGCCGAGGTCGCACAGGAGGAACACGCGCGCCGCGCAAGCGAGGCCGCGAGCTACGTCTACATCATCGCGGCCGTCTTCATACCGCCGTTTGTGCCGTTTGCGCCTCTCGCTCTCTATGACATCGCGCGACGCGTGCGCCGCGAGCACGCCTGGGTCGCGTTGGGCATTGGCTCCGTCTTTGCCTTTGCGCTCGTCGCGGACCTTCGCGCCGATGCGCTTACCGCACGAACGCTCCTGCTGACCGCCATCCTTTCGGTTGCCGCCACCTTGCTATCGCTACGCACCGCCCAGTTGGAGCGCGAGCAGCGGCGCATGCGCCGCACCCGCGACGAGCTGCAGGAACGAGCCCTCGCGCTCGAGGCGCGCAACCGCGATCTTGCCGATCGCCAGGACTACGAAGTCGAGCTCGCGACGCTCGCCGAACGCGCCCGCATCGCGCGCGAGATCCACGATAACGTCGGGCACCAGCTCACGCGCGCCTCACTGCAGGCCGAAGCCCTACGCGTGGTCCACGCCGACGAACCTGGCGTCGCCGCCGATTTCGCCGACGTTAAACGCACGGTTGACGAGGCGCTCCAGCTTGTGCGCACCAGCGTCCACGCGCTCAACGACAACGCCGTCGACCTTTCCGTGCAGCTCGAACGCATTGTCGAAGGCACACGCTCGGACGGCGGCCCGCAGATTGAGCTTGAAGTTATGGCCGAACATGCGCCCGCAAACGTCGCTAACTGCTTTGCAGCGGTCCTGCGCGAAGCGCTCTCCAATACCATGCGCCACGCTTGCGCCCAGACCGTCACCGTACGGTGCATGGAGCATCCGTCGTTTTACCAGCTCATTGTTACCGACGATGGCGTGGGTGAGGTCCAAGCAAGCGGCCGCGGCACCGCGGAGGGCATGGGGCTCGCCTCCATGCGCGAGCGCATCGAGGCGCTTGGCGGCACCTTCACCGCCGGCCCGCGTGCCGGCGCCGGCGGCTGGCGTGTGTTTGCCACCGTTCCCAAACAGCAAGGAGATGAGGGCCGATGAGGCTCATCGTTGTCGACGACGACCGCTTGGTGGTCGATTCGCTCAAGATTATCTTGGGCGCCCAGCCGCAGATCGAAGTGGTGGGCACCGGTGCCAACGGCAACGATGCGGTGGCGCTCTACGCCGAGCACGCACCCGATATTGCGCTGCTCGACATCCAGATGCCGGGACGCGACGGCCTTTCGGCCGCGCGCGAGATCCTTGAGCACGACCCTGCGGCGCGCGTGGTGTTTCTGACGACGTTCTCGGATGACGAGTACATTGTGTCGGCGCTCAAGCTGGGCGCCCACGGTTATCTGATCAAAACCGATGTCGCCGCCATTTCACCGGCGTTGGCGCAGGTCATGGCTGGCAAGCGTGTGCTCGAGGGCAAGGCAATCGAGGATGTTGACTTTGACGGGATGGGCAACAAGGTAGACACGCCTCGCCGGCCTGCGGCCTTCGCCAGCCTGACCGACCGCGAGTTCGAAGTCGCAGAGCTCATCGCCCGCGGCCTCGACAACAAGGAGATTGCCGCCACGGCTTATATGGGAGAAGGCACGGTGCGCAACCACATCAGCTCAATCCTAGCCAAAATGGGGCTACGTAACCGCACCCAAATCGCCATCGCCTATCTGCGAGGGTAATTACCCAACGGCCAACCGCTCCGGCATAGCAAAATGGATGCTACCGATTTAATGCCATTTCAAAAGTATGCCGGTTTACGGGGCTAAACTCAGGACCCCCATCCATACCCGCGTTTTCTGCAAAATGACAGCTCGTCTACCTGCGGTTTTATTTCCACAGATATCGGCATGGTTGGGGATTCGGAATCCGGCCCCGTAAACCGGCATAGTTTTTTCGGACGGCCCTGTACGAGCGCCTCCGCAAGCCTCGTGAAACCAAGATGACCCGTTTCCCTCAGTCCCCGGGGGATCATTTGACGGTGCCCGCCACGAAATCGGCCCATCTACTACGTTTGACTCGACACCCCTGACCATACCTTCGTTTTGAACAAAACCGCAGGCGTTCTACCTGCGGTTTTGTTTTCGCGCTTTTCGGCATGGTTGGGGGTAAGGAGCTAAACGTAGTAGATGGGCCGGTTTCGTGGCGTGCCCTCCTCCCCAACGCACAAAAGTGCCGCCACGGAGGAGGGAGATGCCTCCGTGGCGGCTGGGGGTAGGAGTAGGTCGGGATTTAGCCCTACCGGCCGCCCGGGGCCTTTTGGCCCCGGGCGCTGTCGACGTGCCTAGCGCTTACGGATACCCCAGACCAGGGCTCCGACGCCGGTCATGGCGATGACAAATGCCATGAGCAGCGCAGCGGCCTGCTGGTCACCCGTAGTGGGCAGGAAACCCTTGACCGTCTTGACGATGTTCGTCACGGTCTTGGGCGTGCCGGAATCGGGCGTAGGCGTAGGAGTCTCGGGCTTCTTGTACGTGTTGTTGAACACGATACCCTCGACGCTCTTGTCGCCCTTGGCAAAGGCGACGCTCGCCTTGAGGTTACCCTCACCGTCATCGACCACGTTAACGGTCGCGGTAAAGACGGACTTGTCGTAGGTCATACCGGCCTCGTCGCCCTTGACCTCGCTGATGGCGTAGACGTGCGTACCGGGCTCGTCGTACTCAAACTTGTCAAAGCTGATCTTACCGTCGGCATC
Organism: uncultured Collinsella sp.; assembly: GCA_902482615.1. Lineage (GTDB taxonomy): Bacteria > Actinomycetota > Coriobacteriia > Coriobacteriales > Coriobacteriaceae > Collinsella. The sequence goes on along the minus strand of CABTAA010000056.1, from coordinate 747 downwards.
GTTGGTGACGGTGGACTCGATGCCCTCGCCAACGAGCTTAAAGCTAAACTCGTCCTTTTTGAGCTCGCGTCCCTCGAGCACCTTGATGGCGCCGATGGAGACCTGCGTGGGCATGGCGTGATACTTGTTGGTAAAGCCAGCCGACTCGATGGTTCCCTCGAGCTTGTGCGTCGCGGTCAGCGTGCCGTCGCCGTTGTCGGAAACGGTGGTCACGACGGTGTAGGTCGTGCCGTCATAGGTGACGCCCTTGTACAGGCCGAGCGCGTTGGGGCAAGCCTCGCGCAGCGTGTACGTGTGCGTGCCGGGTGCCTCGTAGCGGATCGGGCTCAGTGTCACAGTGCCGTTGGCGTCGTTGGCGCCGCTAGCGACAACCACGCCGTCCTCGAACAGATCAAACGTGAACTCGCCAGCTGCAAGGTCGCGTCCGGTCAGACGCTTGACCGTCTTGACCTGATCGGTCACGAAAGAATCGGTAGGCGCCACGCTGTAGGTGTTGGTGAACGTGAAGGCAGCACCGTCGTCGCCTTCGCGCTTGACGCTCAGATGTCCGGTGCCGTCGTCAGTCACGGTATAGGAAACCTTGCGCGTGGCGTTGGCATCGTTAGTCACGCCAGGGGCGCTGCCGGTCTCGGTTACCGTGTACGTAAAAGTGTGCGAGCGCGGAGCGGTGGGGGCCGCAGGCTCGGGCTCGTCGGCGTTGGCGTCAGCGTCGGCCTCTTCAGCTTCGGTCTCGTCAGCCTCGTCGGC
>CABTAA010000055.1 GCA_902482615.1 uncultured Collinsella sp. | reverse complement strand
TCGCCGAGCGTGGCCGTAGCGTCGGCCTTAGCCTCGTCGGCCTCGGCCTGAGCCCAGGCCTGTTCAAAGGTTAGGGGTTCGGCGGAGTCGGAAGCAGCATCCGTCTCGACGGCATCGTTACCGGTCTCGTCTTCGTCGCTCGACACGTCACGCGGCGCGGGCTCGTCCCACTCCTCGTCCGGAGCCTCGCCCTCGCTATACCACCATTCAAAGTTATCGATATCCATACGGGGCGCCCCTTAGGCCTCGCAAATAAACACTCGCTAGTCTTATACCCCCAGACGACACCGAAGCTCACCCGCGCCGGACACAAAAACCGTCACAACATTCGACGCTTTTCCTCGTTTTCGAGATTTTCATCGAATGTTGTGACGGTTTGGATGCGACAAAGGGACTGTCTTTTTTCACATCGCGAGGGCCGTACGGACGGATGGGTCGCCGAGGGCCTCGCGGAGCCAGGGGGCCAGCTGCTCGGGGTGACCATGCAGGTAGCCGTCGAGCTCGGACGGGGCCACCGGACGCACTTCCGAGATCTCCTCCCGGTTGATATGCAGCTCGCCGGGCTCAACATGGGCGAGGTAGACCTCGCACCATTCGCACTCGCAGCGACCGTCACCGTGGTCCTCGCGGTACACCACGTGACCGAGGTGCTTGAGCTGATCGGGCTCGCGCGTAATGCCGAGCTCTTCGTTGATGCGGCGCGCCGTGGCGGCCGCGACGTCTTCCCCGGGGAGCGGATGGCCGGCACAGCTATCGGCCAGCACCCCACCCCACAAGCGCTTGAGCGGGCTGCGGCGACAGAGCAGCAAGCGCGCGTCTTCGCCCCGGCCCTCAGCCAAAAGCGTCAGAAACGCCTGATGCAAAATGCCCTCGCCGGTATGGGCATCGATGCGATCGACGGGGCCAAGCGTCTCGCCGGTCGCGGCATCGACCGCCACGACCTCGGCGCCCGCACCGCCCTCATCCCAGCCGGCGCGCAGGATGCGCGCGGCGGCTTCCTCGAGCGCGGCGATAAGCTCCTTGGTGGTGTCGAGCACGCGCTGCAGGTCGTCCCCGCTCGCCTGTTCAACATGAAAACCCATGCTTGCAACTACCGGCACGTCAAAGCGCGTGGCCAGCGCCGCCGCGATATCGTGCGCCGGGATCTCGTCTCGATGGCACGGAACGGCCAGGATGCTCACCGTCGCCGTACGGCCGGGCTCGGGGCGCGGAATGGCCTGCGCCGTGGCGCCCAGGTGCGCAAACTCCGGCGAGCAGGCGTACACCGCCATGCCTCGCGGCGTCACCGTCAGCTGGGCCTCGAGCGCAAACTTGCCCTCGCCCACTGCAACCTTTGTCGTGTGCATACCCATGGGATCTCCTGTCGCCCGCGATGTACCTGAGACCATCTTCGCCTGTATTGCGACTATACAGGCAAGCTCTCCATGTGACAAAGAGACTGTCCCTTTGTCACATTCTGTTAGAGTTGCAGGGATTGAATCCCGCTTATTCATGCGACATTGGAGTGACAACCTTGACCGCCGCAACCACGCCAAAAAGTAAGTCAACTGCCGCCACGCTCTCCCCCGCACGCACCAAGCTCTGCCTGGCGCTGCTCGTGCTGTTGGGATTCTCGCTCGGCTGCTCCGAGTTCGTGGTCATCGGCATCGAAAGCGACCTAGCGACGGAACTCGGCGTATCGCTTGCCACCGCAGGCCAACTTATTAGCGTGTTCGCACTGATCTACGCTATCGCGACGCCGGTGCTCGCGCTCAGCACGGGGCGCTTCCGTCGTTACCAACTGCTCGTGTGCTATAGCATCGTCTTTGTGCTCGGCAATCTGGTCATGGCGCTGGCACCCAACTTTCAAGTGCTGTTCGCCTCGCGCATCATCTTGGGCTCCGTCTCGGGCGCACTGCTCGCCGTGGGCGTGACGTATATCCCCGAGCTGCTGTCCCCGCAGCAGACCTCACTCGCCATCTCGGTGGTGTACGGCGCGTTTTCCGTGGCAATGGTCTTTGTCACTTCGATCGGCAAGTTTGTGGCCGACACGCTCGACTGGCACGTGGCCATGTACGGCACGCTGACCTTTGCCGTTCTGATCTGCGGAGCGCTCGTGATGTTTATGCCGCGCGCTGGGCAAACCGACGAACCCGCCACCTTTCGCGAGCAGGCGGGTCTGCTACGCGAGCCGAGCATCGTCACCGGCATGCTCATCTTTTTGTTTGGCGTGGGGTCGGTCTACGTTTTCTATGGCTACGTGACGCCTTATCTTGAGCAGGTGCTGGGCATGGGCACGGTCGAAGCCAGTACCACGCTCATGGCCTACGGCGTGTTCTGCCTGATCTCGAACATCCTGGGCGGATGGATCGATGCGCGCTTTGGCATGAAGGCGCTGCTTGTGACGTTCGTGCTGCAGGCTGCGGCGTTACTCGGGCTGTTTGCTGTGGGCGGCACCATGCCGCTCGCGCTGGCCTTTGTCTTTAGCTTGGCGCTGCTCATGTACCTGTTCTCGGTGTCGTGCATCACGCACTTTATGGACGTGGCACGCAGCCGCCATCCCAAGTCGATGGTGCTCGCGAGCTCGGTAGAACCCATGGCGTTTAACGTCGGCATCTCGTTTGGCACCGCAGTGGGCGGCGCCGTGGTAAGCAGCGTTGGCATTGCATATGTAGGCGCAGTGGGTGCCGCGTTCTCGCTTGTGGCCTGGGTGCTTACGCTGGTGACGATTAAGTTGGCTCGCTGGGAGCGCAGGCGGGCAAGGGCGCAGGCGTAGATGCGATACTCGAGCTCGATGATGGCGATCGAAAGGAAACCGCATATGCAACGTGTACTGTTTATCTGCCACGGCAATATCTGTCGCTCGACGATGGCTGAGTCCGTGTTTACCGAGCTGGTGCGGCGCGCCGGGCGCGCGGGCGAGTTTGTCATTGACTCCGCTGCGACCTCAACTGAGGAGATCGGCAACCCGCCGCATCATGGCACGGTCGCCAAGCTGCGTGAAGTCGGGATTCCCGTCGTTGCGCACCGTGCCCGCCAGGTGCGTCGCGCGGAGTATGGCGACTGGGACCACATTGTCTATATGGACGACGAGAACGCCCGCGGCCTGCGGCGCATCTTTGGCGACGACCCCGACGGCAAGGTTACACGCTTGCTCGATTGGACCGAGCGCCCCGGTGACGTGGCCGATCCCTGGTACACCGGCAACTTCGATGCCACCTACCGCGACGTGCTCGACGGTTGCACCGCTATGCTCGAGCAACTGTAGACAAGCGAGGTCGCGAGCCACGTCTCCGGCGCGAAACGAGTGTGGATTTTCTCCCGCTTTGAGCGTTCGAGTGCGCTCTAAACGGGAGAAAATCCACACTCATGAATGTGACAAAGGGACTGCCCCCTTGCCACATCCGGGACTGGCCCTAGACCGGCTTGACCTCCAGCTTTATCCCCTCGGCGCAGGAGTCGCCCAAAACATCCGAAAGGGCCCAGGTCGCATATAGCGGCAAATAGAGAACCGCTCCGTTGCGCTCAACGTTGCCTCTCGAGAAAACAATCCCGAGCCTTACGCCATATTCAGCCGTATCAAGCACATGACCGAGCGCAGCGTGCGCGTGGTAATAGGAGCCCGATTTAACCTCGATCGGAACAGCCGTCCCATCCGGTCCATCGACCACAAAGTCCACTTCACCGCGCTTTTTTGTCTGATAGTAGTAAAGCTGGCGATTTTGGGCAGCCAGCTGCTGGGCCGCCACGTTTTCGTAAATGCCGCCCAGATTGGGCTCCTTGCTATCAAGATACGCCGCTTGGGCGACTCCAACGGGGTAGCGCGCCATCAACATGCCCGTATCCGATTGATATAGCTTGAACTGCGATGGCCGCGCCGTCTTGAGCAGGGGCGATTTTGGCTCGGTTACGATATCGGCTTTGAGAGCAACGCCGGCATCGACAAGCCATACAAAATCTCGCTGATACTTCTCGTAGTGAGCCTTGGGGTCAATGGAATTGAGCACGAAGCGCTTGTTTTCGCCCTCGAGCATAATAGGGAGCTGATCGTAGATGCTCTGCACCTGAAGGGCTCGCCCGCTTGCATACTTGAAGATATCCCGCCGGTACTGTTCGTTGAGCTCTGACTGCAGCTGACGAACAGAGGCAAGGTCGCCCCGCGTGTCAAGGAAACGCTGCACGACCTCTGGCATTCCGCCGACAACGGTATAGGTCCTGAAGTTTGCCATCATCGCGTCATGAATGTAACCAGGAATGGGCTTCTCGTTGATGCACGCGTCGCGTATCGTTTGGCGAGCCCCTTCGCTCACCCCGATTGCCCAGCAAAACTCCTCAAAATCGAGCGGGAACATCCTAAGCTCGTGAACATATCCCACGGGATAGGATCTGACGCCCTTGAACTGGGTCCCGAGCATTGACCCCGAAAACGCCCAGTGGCAGCGCCCATCCTCAACAAGGAACTTTGCCATTGTCATGATGTCGGGGGCCTCTTGGACCTCATCGATAAACACGAGCGTTTTGCCTGGTGCAATCGACTTTCCCGAAAGAAGCGTCACCCTGCTGATGAAACCATCGGCATCCCGCGCCTCGAGAAGAGCATCTTTTGCCTGGCGATTTTCCATGAGGTTAAGCTCGATGTAGGTTGCATGGTTGGCTTTGCCAAATGCGCGAATCGAATAGCTTTTGCCGATCTGGCGAGAACCCGTAATGAACAAGGCCTTTTGCTCGGCAGACTTCAGCCAACGCTCCAGCTCTACCGCTATTTTCCTGCGCAGCATAGGCTCTCCCCTCAGTGTCATCAAATGAAATGCAAAGTTTTATACGCTTGATTATCGATGAAACGTAGAATTTTTAGAACCTAAAATCGGATGAAATGCAGAAATTTGAGATCACAAGCATAATAGAAGGAGCACCACCGGCGAATGTGACAAAGGGACTGTCCCTTTGTCACATTGCGCTCAACTACTCGTCGACGATCTCGGCAAGCCAGATGTTCAGCGTATCAACCTCGGGGCAGCAGAACTTTGCCGTGCCGGGTTCGTTGCCAGGCACGGTTCCGCCATAGCGCAGGATATCGATATAGGGAAAGCCCACATGGCAGGCCATGGCGCACATCTTGCCGCGGTCTCGGTCAAAGTCAAAGACGTCGCCCGGCTTATGACCGTGGTGGCAGCGGCACGTCCCCAGCTGGTCCACGCAACTCACGCGGATACGTGGACGCTTACCACGCGGCGCGCCGAGCGGCTTGTTCTCGCCCGCAGACCTGGCGCCACCCTCGCCAGCATTACTCATGGTCGATCACATCCAGGCAGGCCTCGATGGGAAGACCGGCCGACTTGTCCTCTTGGTCGGCATTGCGCTCGATAAGCTCAGCCACCACACGCATGGCATCGGACGTCGCGCGCTGCAGACTCCAACCTGCCATAACGCGGCCGACGAGCACCGCCGAGAACGTGTCGCCCGTGCCCGGGAAATAGACCGGAATGAGCTCAAAGGGAATCGTAAAGTACTCCCCCGCCACATGATCGTAACCGATAACCGCGTTCGTGCCATTGACTACGGCGCTCGTAATGACAACAGACTTGGCACCCAGCTCACGCACGGCGTCCACAAGAGCGCGGGCCTCATCGGGCGTAATCTGCTCGGCGATAGGCCTATCGGCAAGCAGGCACGCCTCGGTATAGTTGGGCACCGCGTAGTCTGCGCACTCCAGCAGATGCCGCATAAGGCCAATCGTGGACTCGGGCACGCCCGCATAGAGCTTGCCGTTGTCGCCCATGATGGGGTCGACGAACACCTTGGTGCCCTTTTGCGCGCGACGGTGGCAGAAGTCCGAAATGATGCGCGTCTCTTCCTCGGTCACGATAAAGCCGGTGGAGATGGCGTCGAACTCAAAGCCGAGCTCCTCCCAGATGGCGAGGCTCTGGCGCACGTACTCGGTGGTGTCATGGATGTAGAACTTGGGATAGTTGAGCGTATCGGACACCAGCGCCGTCGGCAGGTTGTGGATGCGGTAGCCCATATGCGACAGCACCGGCAGCATGGCGGAAAGCGCGACCTTGCCGTAGCCGCACATATCGTTAATCAGCAGCAGCTGAGTATTCTTCATGAGTGTCCCCCTTGGTTCGGGCGCGGCGCGGCAGCGCCACAGTGCGACTAAGTGTAGCGCAGGAGGCGTCGTGAGCAGTCACTAGGGTCGCGAAGAGTGCATTGTTGCGAAAAGGTTTCGGAAAATGATCCCTTTTCCTCCGTCCCCAAGGGATCACATGCACCGAAGCGGACCGTGGCGGAATCACAGGTTGAGGACGGACAGCGAAAGCGTTCCTAAGCGAGCAAGGTGACGTGAAAGAGGAGGGCATAGGCCTTGTGGCCATGCCCGACGATTGAACGTCAGATTGCCGCTTAGGAACGCTTGCAGCGTCGAGCGGTTACGGCGTTTGGTAAAGCGCCGTAACTTAATAAGTTTGGTACCTTGACATTCATTTCTCATGCTCCTAGATTGGTTAGGCACAAAACAATTCCACTACCTAACTAAAGAAAGGAGCAACACTAATTCATGTGCGATGAACCTCTTAACCTTTGTTCGCACGAGCCCGACGGCGACCCGTCACAACCGGCGGATGCACCCGAAGCGGTTAGCTCAGAAGACAAGCTTGCCAAGCGCATCCTCAATGGCCTGGGCTTTTGCGGCCATTACATGCATTTTCATGGCGGAGGCGTGTCCGGCAAGGCGCCCATCATCTGCCTGCTGGCCAAGCAACCCGGCGGCGAGATGTCGCAGCAGGAACTCGGCATGCACTTTGACCTCAAGCCGGGGTCGCTTTCCGAGATCCTGTCCAAGCTCGAGCTCAACGGCCTCATCGAGCGCAGCCGTAACCCCAAGGATCGACGGCAGCTCACCATTCGCCTGACCGAAACCGGCCGGGAAAACGCCCGCATCGACCAGGCAGCCCGCATTCGCTTTAGAGAGCAGGCCTTTAGCGCGCTCACCCACGACGAGCGCGAGGACCTCGCCGAAATGCTCGATAAAATCCGTGTAACCTGGGAGGAACTGGATGATTAAAACCCTCATGGGCAGCATCCGCGACTATATGAAAGTCACTGTTGCCACGCCATTGCTCGTGCTTGGCGAGGTACTCTGCGAGATGCTGATTCCATTTATCACTGCCAACCTGATCGACGCCATCAAAGACGGCGCCACCGTAGCCGAAATGCTTCCCACCGCGGGCCTTTTGGTGCTCATCGCGCTGACGTCGCTTGCTTTTGGTGCCGCTGCCGGCGTCACCTGCAGCCATGCGAGCTGCGGCTTCGCCAAGAACCTGCGTCACGACCTGTTCTACAAGATCCAGACGTTCAGCTTTGCCAACATCGATGAGTTCTCGAGCTCCTCGCTCGTCACGCGCCTGACCACCGATATCAACAACGTGCAGCAGGCCTTTATGATGATCATCCGTATCGCCGTGCGCGCGCCGCTGGTATTGATCTTCGCCTTTACCATGGCATTTATCATGGGCGGCAGCGTCGCCATGGTCTACCTGGTCATCATTCCGCTGCTGGGCTTTGGGCTGTTCTTTATCATCTTTAAGGTGCGCCCCATCTTCTCGCGCGTGTTCCACAAGTACGACGCCCTTAACGAGTCCGTCGAGGAAAACGTCACCGGCATGCGCGTAGTTAAGAGCTATGTGCGCGAAGACTTTGAGAAGGAGAAGTTCGCGACCGCTGCGCGCGACGTCCAGATGGACTTCACCCGCGCCGAGAAGCTGCTTGCCTTTAACAACCCCATGATGAACATCTGCGTCAACGGCGCGTTTGTCGTCATCATCTACCTGGGCTCCAAGCTCATCATCACGAGCCAGGGCACGCTGTTCGACGTGGGCCAGCTCTCCTCGATCTTTACCTATGGCTTCCAAATCCTCATGAGTCTGATGCAGCTGTCGATGATCTTTGTCATGGTAACCATGGCCGACGAATCGGCGCACCGCATCACCGAGGTGCTGGCCGCCGAGCCCACGATCGCCGATCCTGCCGAGCCCGCGCTCGAAGTCGCCGATGGCTCCATCGACTTTGACCACGTGAGCTTTAAGTATTCCGCGCATGCGAAGCGCCAGGCGCTCGACGATATCGACCTGCACATTAAGAGCGGCGAGACCATCGGCATCATCGGCGGCACCGGCTCGGCCAAGTCCACGCTTGTAAACCTCATCGCCCGCCTGTACGACGCCACCGAAGGCACCGTGCGCGTGGGCGGCGTGGATGTGCGCGACTACGACTTGGACGCTCTGCGCCACCAAGTGGCCATGGTATTGCAGAAAAACGTGCTGTTTAGCGGCACGATTGCCGAGAACCTGCGTTGGGGCGACCCGAACGCCACCGACGAAGAGGTCCGCGAGGCGGCACATCTGGCCTGCGCCGACGAGTTTGTCGATGGCTTCCCCAAGGGCTATGACACCTGGATCGAGCAGGGCGGCTCCAATGTCTCGGGCGGTCAGAAGCAGAGCCTGTGCATTGCGCGTGCCCTGCTGCGTCGCCCCAAGATCTTGATCCTGGACGACTCCACCAGCGCCGTCGACACCAAGACCGACGCCAAGATCCGCGCAGGGCTGGCAAGCTATCTGCCCAACACGACCAAGCTCATCATCGCCCAGCGCATTAGCTCCGTGCAGGATGCAGACCGCATCATCGTCATGGAGGGCGGCCGCATCGCGCAGATCGGCAACCACGATGAGCTGCTCAAGACGAGCGAGATCTACCGTGAGACCTTTACCTCGCAGAACAAGATGTCTGCCGAGGGCGAAGAGGCCGTCGAGGCCGACACCGAGGCATCCGCAACACAAGCTCAGACCCAGGAAGGAGGCGAGGCACATGAGTAAGGCAACGACCGCCGAGCGCGCGCTCAACCGCAAGGGTGGCACCATGTCGCGCCTCATCAAGACGCTCTTTGGCTTCTACCCCGTGCTTTTGCCCCTCGTCGTCGTCGGCGTAGTGCTCTGCGCCATCATCAACTCCATCGGCGCGACCTTCCTTCAGAGCGCCCTGCAGATTATTAGCGAATCGTGGCAGTCGGGCGATTGGGAAGCTGCACAGCCCAAGATCGCACAGCTCGTGACCACCCTCGCCTGCATCTACGGCGTCGGCATCCTGTTCTC
>CABTAA010000054.1 GCA_902482615.1 uncultured Collinsella sp. | reverse complement strand
GAGCCGGTCTGCTCTGCCGTCTTCTCGTTCTTCCTGGTCGGCGAGGTCCTGAGCCCCATCGCCTTCTTTGGCGCCGCTCTCATCCTCACCGGCGTCATGGTGGCAACCGTCGAGCTTCCGCGCCTTCGCGCGCATGGACAGGCTCGTATGGCAGGAGCGCCCGAGCGCGTCTCGTAGTCCCCACTCCTTATGCAGCCGCGGCATAAAGGTCTCCGGTGCGCCTTTACAATAGATACCAACAGAGCATCTGCCATAAAGGAGCCCCATGGACACCGCAACTCGCAACCGCAACATAGCAACTTGGTTGGGCGATGCACCGCAGCCGGTACGTGACACTACGAACCAGCTGCTCGAGCGCATCGCCCTTTTGCGTGCCGAGCACACAATCTACCCGGCACAAGACGACATCCTCAATGCCCTCGCCTACACGCCGGCCGACCAGGTCAAGGTTGTCATCTTGGGTCAGGACCCCTATCACGGGCCCAACCAGGCCATGGGGCTGTCGTTCTCGGTCCCCGCGACGCAAACCAAGTTGCCGCCGAGTCTGCGCAACATCTATAAGGAACTCAAAGCCGATCTGGGTTGCCCCATTCCCGCCACGGGAGATCTAACGCCATGGGCACAACAGGGCATCCTGCTCCTCAACACTACGCTCACCGTGCGCGAACATGCCGCAAACTCGCACGCCAGGCTGGGCTGGAGCACGCTCACCGACTACGTTATCGAACGCTGCTGCCAGCTGCCCCAGCCGGTAGTCTTTTTGGCATGGGGCCGCTTTGCCCAGCAGATGGTCGAAGGTAAGCTCGACGCAACTGGTGCGGGCAAGGCAACCGACAAGTTCTGCCTGGCCTCCACGCACCCCTCGCCGCTTTCGGCCAACCGTGCCACGGCAGAACTCCCCGCTTTTATGGGGTCGCGCCCCTTCTCTGCCGCCAATCGGCTACTCGAACAGCACGGCTCGACCCCCGTCAACTGGACTTGCATCAGCTAAAAATCGATACATCAAAAACGCGCCCGACGGCTTTCCATCGGGCGCGTTTCCTATTCGGGCCAAATAAATTGTGTGCGGCCGGCCTCGCCGCCATCGATCAACAGACTCTGTCCGGTCATAAACCGGTTGGTCACGCCCACAAAGTAGATCCACTCGGCGATCTCTTGAGCAGTGGCCCAGCGCTTAAGCGGCGTGAGCTCCATAATCTGGCTCCACAGGTGTTCGTCTTCCATCACACAACGGTTGAGCGGCGTGATAACGCCACCCGGGTCCACACTGTTGGCAATGGCCTGCGGCGCCAGACGGTTTGCAAGGTTCTTGGTGTAGGCGATAACGCCACCCTTGCTGGCGGCATAGGCGGGAAACTCCGATCCCGTATGCCCGCTCGCCGACCCCACATTGACCACGGATTTGATAGCCGGCGCCGGCCTGGCGGCAAGCCCCTCCCCCACAAAGGCGTAACGCTCGGTCACGTTGATGGTGCCACACAGGTTGGCAGCGATGTCGTCGGCCGAATCCTGCGTACCGGCAACGTTCACGATTACCTGAGGCTCAAGGTCGCCTGGAAACGAGTCCGGCTCGCGGACATCAACGATCAGATGGCGGTAGCGCTCGTGTTTGATCGCCGCCGGCAGCAGATCAAAGCCCACGACCTCGTGGCCCTCGTCCAAAAAGCGCTGCACGCACGCGGCTCCGATACCGCCCGAAGCGCCCGTGATCAAAACCCGCATACTTGCTCCTTAGGCGGTTGCGTGGCGCTCGAGGTACTCGGCGCCCACATTCTCACGCTCCCAGCCACGCACGACCTTGTAGCCCACGGGGCTCAGGAAGACCTCGCACAGCAGCTCGGCAACAGCGCCGGTCAGCGAGCACATAAGGACCTGTACCCACGTCCAGCCAAAGAACGTGTGGCTTACCACAATGGCAAAGACCAGGTTGTCGATAAACTGGCCAACGCCCGTAGACACATAGGAGCGGAAGGCAAAGCTCGCGAAGTTGTTCTTCTTGAGCATACGGCCGAGCGACTGGTTGAGCGTGGAGTTAACCACGGCAGAAACGAGCATTGCCAGCGAAGAGCCCAGCACCACGTACCAGGTGCCGCCGATGGTGGCGTTAAGAGCGGTGTTGACCTCGATCATGCCCGTGTCGTAGTAAGCGCCCCACATGCCGGGCGTGAGCGAGCATGCCCAAAAGCACAGGCTCACGGCAAGGTTGACCAGCAGCGCGAGGATAGAGATTTTAATGGATGCCTTGGCACCAAAGCGCTTGCAGATCATGTCCTGGCACAAAAACGAAACCCAGCTCACCACAAAGCCGCAATCGAGCGCCAGATACGGCAGGCTGATAAGCTCTTTGTTGGCCAGCAGGTTCATCATGATGACGCTCACGAAAAACAGCGAAACCGTTGCCGCGGGAATGCTCCGCAACAGGACCTTGTAGTCCTCCATGACCTTCTTGATCATTATGTACTCCTTTGGTTTTAGGTTTAACGAGCAGGATATCGGACCCGAACTGCTCGGACGCCCCGGTCTTGAGACGACGGTGGGTATGATAGCCGCTCACACGGCATCAGGCAAGCAACCGACGCGGCAGCCCCGCAGGACTACCGCGCCGATGCGTTAAAAGGCTACGTTGCCAAACTCCGACAGGATAAGGTCGGGGTTGTGGTCGGTTGCCCAATCCACGTTCCATGGGCTCGTGAACAGCAGCAGCTTACCGCCGCGCATGTCCTCGACGCGCAGCGTGTCGCGCGTGAGCGAAAGGCTCGGGATATCGATGGTGTCGGGGTCGTTCTGGATCCAGCGGATGTCCGTATAGGGCAGCGGCTGGCGACGAACCTCAACACGGTACTCGGCCTTGAGACGGCGCTCGAGCACCTCAAACTGCAGCACGCCGACCACGCCCACAATAACGCTCTCCATGCCGGCACCCAGCTCGCGGAAGATCTGGATGGCGCCCTCCTGGGCAAGCTCCTCCATACCCTTGACGAACTGCTTGCGCTTGAGCGTATCGACCTGCGTAATGCGAGCGAACATCTCGGGGGCAAACGTCGGGATCTGCGGATACTGCACGTGGCGCTTGCCGGAGCACACGGTATCGCCGATGCTAAAGATACCCGGATCGAACAGGCCCACGATATCGCCCGCGTACGCCTCGTCAACAATCGCGCGGTCATCGGCCATCATCGACGTGCCCGTGGCAAGCTTGAGCTTGCGGTTGCCCTGCACGTGGAAGGCGTCCATGCCGCGCTCGAACTTGCCCGAGCAAATGCGCACAAAGGCGATGCGGTCACGGTGGTTCTTGTTCATGTTGGCCTGGATCTTAAACACAAAGCCGCTAAAGTCGTCGCGGCAGGGATCGACCGGCTCGCTGGTGAGCGTATCGGTATAGGCGCGCGGCGTCGGGGCCAGACGCAGGAACTCCTTGAGGAAGGGCTCCACGCCAAAGTTGGTGAGCGCCGAGCCAAAGAACGCCGGGCTCAGCTTGCCGCAGGCCACGGCATCCAAGTCGAGCTCGTCGCCAGCGCCATCGAGCAACTCGATGTCGTCCATCAGGTTCTTATGGTTCTCCTCGCCGATGAGCTCATCCATGGAAGGATCGCCCAGCTCGGCCTCGACCTCGGCGACCTTCTTGGTGGCGTTGGCGTGGCCGTCGCCCTCAAAGGCAATGACGCGACGGGTCTGACGATCGAACACGCCGCGGAAGTTGCGGCCGCTGCCGATCGGCCAGTTCATAGGATACGTATTGATGCCCAGAACGTTCTCGATCTCTTCCATGAGCTCAAACGGATCGCGAGCCTCGTGGTCGAGCTTGTTCACAAAGGTGAAGATGGGAATATGGCGCAGCGTACAGACCTTAAAGAGCTTCTTGGTCTGGGCCTCGACGCCCTTGGCGCCGTCGATGACCATGACTGCGGCGTCAGCGGCCATAAGGGTACGGTAGGTATCCTCCGAAAAGTCCTGGTGACCGGGGGTATCGAGGATGTTGACGCAGGCGCCGTTGTAAGTGAACTGCAGCACCGAGGAGGTGACGGAAATGCCGCGCTCCTTCTCGATGTCCATCCAGTCCGAGACGGCATGCTTGGCCGAGCTCTTGCCCTTGACCGAGCCGGCAGTCTGGATGCTGCCGGTATAGAGCAGCAGCTTCTCGGTAAGTGTGGTCTTACCGGCGTCCGGGTGGCTGATGATCGCGAATGTGCGGCGCGACGAGATTTCATCCGACAGGCTTGCCATGCGGATCCTTTCTTGCATTGAGTGCATTACGTCGTTGTAACCGCACTATTGTAGCCGCGAAATCCCGCTCTAGGGCGCCTATCAGGACAAATTCATCAGTTGGGGCCTAGGCAGCCGGCCCAATCCGTATTTGCCTCTTGCATAACTGTGTATAGTGTATATATACTGTGCTTACCGGTTATATACACGTGTAGCCCAACAGCTAAGGAGCCGCTGTGGACATCATCCTATCCAATTCGAGCGACAAGCCCATCTACGAGCAGATAACCTCGCAAGTCAAAGCTCAGATCTTATCGGGCACGCTCGCTGCGGGCGCCAAACTCCCCAGCATCCGTGCACTCGCGAGCGATCTTGGCGTGAGCGTCATCACCACCACGCGCGCCTACGCCGACCTGGAGCAGCTCGGGTTTATCTGCACTGTGCAGGGCAAGGGCTGTTTTGTCGCCGAGGGCAACCAGGAACTCTTGCGTGAAAACCAGCTCTGCCATATCGAAGAGCTGCTTGCGAAAGCGGCAAGCCAAGCCGAAGCCTTGGGCGTCACGCGCGACAAGCTGCACGAAATGCTCGACCTGGTAGCCCCCGAAACCATGCAGTAGCCATCTGCAAGAAAGGCTATACCATGCAAAACTTGCTTGAACTCAAAGGCATCTCACGCACTGTAAGCGACCGCTTTTCGCTGCGCGACGTCACGCTTGCCGTGGAGCCTGGCCAGATCGTCGGCTTTGTTGGTGCCAACGGTGCCGGCAAAACAACGACGATTCGAGCTGCTCTCGGGCTTATAAAGCTCGATGCAGGCGAAGTGCACCTGTTTGGGCAGCACTGTGGCGTCGACGCGCCCGATGAGTCGCAACGCCACCTACGCTCCCGCGTCGGTCTTGTCCTGGACACGTGCCCCTTCCCCTCCACGCTCAAGGTGGGCCAGATCGAGTCGCTCGTAGGCCCGGCGTACCCCACGTGGGACCGCGAAACGTTCGCCGGATTCATCAACCGATTTGGCCTCGATTCCAAGACAAAGGTCAAGGACCTCTCCCGCGGCATGGGCATGAAACTGCAGCTTGCCTGTGCACTCAGCCACAATGCCAAGCTGCTCGTTTTGGACGAAGCCACCGCGGGCCTCGATCCCATGGCACGCGAGGAGCTGCTCGATGAGTTGCTTGCCTTTGTCGCCGACGGCCAGCACAGCGTGCTGCTCTCGAGCCATATTACGTCCGACCTCGATCGCGCCGCCGACCGCGTCATCTGTATCGATAACGGTTCGATTGTGTTTGACCTGCCGCGCGAGGATACTACCGACCGCGCCGGCATCGCCCACTGCACCCAAGCGCAGGCCGCCGAGCTTATGGCTTGCGTCGAAGGCGCCCGTGCCGTCCACCACGCCTATAGCATGGACGTGCTCGTGCCCAACCGTCGCGAAACGCTCGAGGCCTTCCCCGAGATTCCCTGCGATCGGGCAACCATTGATGACTATCTGCGCCTCATGCTGAAAGGGGCTTCGAAATGAAACGCGCCTTTATGTCCGAGCTCGCCATCGTTCGCACGCTCATCCCGAGCATCGCGGGCGTCGGCCTGTTCATATTCGTTGTGCTGACGCTCGCCAACACGTCGGGTGGCGACTCCGGCATGAGCGCCGGCGCCTGCGCCGTCAGTGCCATGTCGCCCATCCTATTCATGAACTCACTGGCCGGTTACGACAATCAAAACGGATGGGAACGCTATCGCGCAACGCTGCCCTTCTCGCGCAAAGACATCATCTGCGCACGCTACCTGAGCGTTATTGCCTTCTCCGCCGTCATGGCATGTGCAGCTACGCTTTTGAGTATCGTCGCCATCCCGCTCTTCAACAGCGCGGGCATTCCTTCGACGGGACAGACGGCCTTTGAAATCGCAATCGCCTCGGCAGCATCGATGCTCATCTCCCTCATGATGGTGTTTTTGGCGCAGCCGCTGTTCTTTCGATTCGGACACATGGAGGCGCTGCGCCTATCCGTTGGCCTGTTTGCCATGCTCGGGTGCCTTGCCATGGCCACGCTGAGCTCCTCCAACCCCATTAGCAACTGGCTTATGTCGATTGCCGGAGCGAATCCCGATCCTTCCGTTCTGGGCTGTCTGTGCGCAGGCATCGCCGCGCTGGCTCTCGCGCTATGTGCAATCAGCTACACCGTCAGCACCAAGGTCTATCGAGTACGCGACCTGTAGCCACGCGAGTCTCAATCCACGAAGGACGCGATCGCCCCCCCGCAAATCCGTGACAAATGGCATATCCCCGGCGTGCGCCACCGTACTACTTGCGCAGCGGCTTGGGCAGCGGAATGCCGGCGGCGATAACGGCGGCGATGATCATGCAGACGATACCCTTGAGCGGGAAGCACATGAGCAGCAGGCCCACAACCATGACAGGCTGGCGCATGACGGCACCCATCGTCGAAGCCGTGCAGACGGCGACGCAAAAGACCGGATCTGCGCCGGTGAGGATGGCAAGGCCATAACCCAGGCTCACGCCCGAGAAGATAACCGGGAAGAAGTGGCCGCCGCGCCAGCCCATGTTGATGAGGGCGGGGGCCAGCATGGCCTTAACAAGACCGGTCGCGATGAGCACACCGGCGGGGATGGTCAGATAGGTTTCCATGAGCACGTCGGCCTGCGTCTCGCCGGCAAACATGGTGTAGGGCAGGACCGTTCCGCAGATGGCGAGCGCCAGACCAGCCAGCATTGCCTTGACGACAGGGCGCTCCCCTAGGGCATGGGACAGCGCCTCGCTTGCATGCTCGGAGACAAAGTACAGCCAACCGCATACGGTACCGACCAACGCCAGCGGAATGAGCCAGACAAGTTCCAGATTGCCCACCTCGGCGGACTCGAACCTGGGCATGCCCATGCCGCCGCCCACAAGCTGACCAAGCAACAGGTAGGTGCCCAGACCGCCGGCAATCGCAATGCCATAGACCACCGTCTTTTGTGCCTTGGGCAGCTTGATGGTGATCTCGCCGGACGCGGACTCATCGTCGGCGCCTTCGCCCTGGCCGTCGGCGCTACCGGCGAGCGGCGCCACAAAGCCAAAGACGGGCGCGGTAAAGAGCGCCGTCAGGGCAGCCTGGGTGCCCAGCAGCGTGAGCTCCCTAAACTCGGCGCCAAAGCGACGCATGCGGTCGCCGACCCAGCTGCACAGACCAGCGATAACGCCGGTCAGGCCGGCCTCCGGTCCAATACTTCCGCCAAACAGCAGCGGCAGCAATGCCGCGAGCGAAAGCTTACCCAGGTTGTCGTACGGGTAGCGCCCGTCTTGCTTGACCTTAGCCATCACCTGGTTGAGGTCATCGGTCTTGGTGCCTGTCATCTTTTCGTACAGACCGATTAACAGGCCGCCCAGCAGGCAGACAAAAAACGGGTACGGCAGAAAACCGAACGGGCCGCTGGCGAGCTCGGGCGAAGCGACGCCCAGCGCGTGCGGAATCTCTGTCCATAGATAGTCGATACCGTGCTCCATCACAAAAAAGAACAGCCAGACTGCGGCACCCGCGAGTGCGCCGGTCACGGCAACGCTGACCAAAAACAGCGCTCGGTTCGTGGGTTTAGCGAGCTTATCCATCGGGTCCTCCCGCGGTCAAAGTCGACATAGATACGTTTTATTGTAGAGCGAGTGTAGCCCAGTCAAGCCAACCGTCTGCGCTGCAAACGGAGCCACCGGGGACCACGGCGGGACAGGCTCAAGGCTTATCCGTTGATAATTGATGCGATTTCGCACAGATCCTCGGCAAAGTAAATGCCTTGCTGGCGCTGCGGGCTCGATAAACCCTTATCAATCATGTGCCCGAGCAGCGCCTTAAGATCGTTGTAGTAACCCCCGAGGTTGTACAAGATGCACGGCGTGTTCAAGTGCCCCAACGATACCGCGGACATGACCTCGGCAATCTCCTCGAGCGTACCCGTCCCACCGGGAAAGGCGATGAACGCATCGCCGAGCTCAATCATCTTGGCTTTGCGCTCGGCCATATCGCTCGTCACGATAAGGTCGTCGATTCCGTCGTGCTGAAACTCGGCCTCGATAAAAAAGCTCGGCTCAACACCCGTCACGTGTCCACCTGCCTCTAGTACGCTATCGGCGAGCGCGCCCATCAGGCCCGATTTGGACCCGCCGTATACCAGCGCGTGCCCGTTGGAGCCAATCCAGTTGCCCAGCTCTTGCACCGCAGGCAGAAATGCTGGGTCGTTACCAACGCTGGCGCCCAGGTATACCGTGATATTCATATTCAGTCCCCCTCGTCGTGACGCGCGGCGCCCGTTCTAGCGTTGGCGTCGGCGATATTCACGCACACGGCGCGACAGGTCGGCGAGCTCGTCACGATCGAGCTCCTCTAAATGCTCAAGATCGTCCATAAAGCGCGCCATGGTGTCCTTTTGGCGCAGCTTGATGAGCGTATTACAGTAGTTCACCGCCACGCCTGTGAGCATAGCGATGTAGAAGATGCTGATAACGCTCAAGACGACGGTAATAGCGCGGGCAACCGGTGTTTCGGCCGGAATGTCGCCAAAGCCGATGGTCGAGACCGTCTCAAAGCTAAACCAAAGTCCATCGCCAAAGGTGAGGGTCGTAGGCTCGGACAGCCAGACGGCCGTCGAGCACAGCAGGTAAAAGATAAGAAACAAGCCCGTGATGCGCGCAAAGCCAGCCTGTCGCAGCACATCGGCAAGCGTCCTCAACTTGTTCATCGCGACCCCTTTTCCCAGACGACCAATCTCGTTCGCTCGGTATTGTCCCACAACCGGCAGTTAGGGACGTTCCTTTTGTGCCGGCAGAAAGGGACTGTCTCCAACTGCCGGTTGTGGGACCGTCTAGCGGTGCTGCTGCCGACTGGGCAGGCGGAGCTGGTATTCTTATGCGGTAATTCCAAGGTGTTTGCACATCTCCAGAGCAATAGGTTCATTTT
>CABTAA010000053.1 GCA_902482615.1 uncultured Collinsella sp. | reverse complement strand
GTTAGGCACATGTCAATTTCTCTCGTGATTCCAACTCTTGATGCTCAGGCTGAAAAAACTTAGAACCGGCTTTCAGGCATTTCGCCCTCCATATTATCGCGGACTCCGCTTGCGATCGTGCTGGGTCGCAAGCGGAACTCGAAAGCGCCTTGGCCGAGATATCCGACAAGACAGACCCTTTCATCAAAGTCCAGCTTTGGCACAACCGCGCGGTTGGCTATATCGTGAACGGTCAGTTCAAAGTCGCCGACGACGAGTTCAAGAAGACGTATCGTGAAGCCAAGCGTCTGGGCGTTCGGAATAAGTCGTTCCTCTTGCTACTGTTTGAGAATGCAACATTGAATAAAACGAAAATCGGCTTGCCTGATGGCGGCATTGAAGAAGGGTGGGGGTTGATTGAGGAATGCGAAAAGGCGCTTGCGCCGATTGGCCCCAACGATTTTGGGCAGCTCTTCAATCTGCGGCTTCTTTTCATGAGGCAGATAGGGGCAAGCATCGAGGACAGGAACAAGTTGTATTTGGCCGAGGTCGAAAGCACCCTCAGCAATGCCTCCCTTTCCGAGCAACAGCGCGTCGTCGCTATGGCGAGCTTGGGAAGAATCGCGTGGGCCGACGGGCTCGACCCCGCCCCCGTGCTCAATTTCTTCGAAGGATGCGATCGGTTTTTGTGCGTGAGCGACCCCGATGCACGTTACTATGCCCATATGAACCTGAGGGCGATGCTTTCGGGCTTGGCGGTGGATGACCGCTCCCTAAATACTTTGGCTGAGAGCGTAATGCGGTATTTCAAGGATGGGGACGCGGAGCATGATTTGGATGTGATGGAGGATGGCCTTCCTCCCGAGGCGATTCAGCGGCGCTCCCAAGTGCTGCGAGAACGCGCTGCCCTAGCCTTAATGGTGGGAGAGAACGTTGAGCGCGCCGTGTCGTACACTGATGAGGCTATAGGCCTCCTTGAGGGAAGCTTGCAGGTTATGGCGGCGCTCGAGTGTCGATGGCAGCTTGCCCGGCTGACACTGTACGACAAACCCGAGGTGGCAAAAATGCAGCTCTCGATTGCCGAAGAGCGCCTCGCTACGCTCAACAAGCAACCGTCCCTCGGATATCCCTATCTCGAGATGAGCCTGTGCTACGCCTTGCTTGGTATGCGTGCCGAGTGCAGAGGCGCGTATGAAAGGGCCGCCGGCTTCGAGACTCCGATGAGCCATTACGCGCCCGGCATTCGGATTAACATTACCGCCGCCGCCTTCTGTGCCAGGTTCTACATGCTTACGGAAATGCTTGGAAATCCCGAAGAGGTTTGCCCCTTGCTTAAAACTCGAGAGGGCAGGGCGTGGCTGTCTCGCTATCCGAAGGTTTCTTCCCTGTCGAAAACGCTTCTTTGCGGGAAGTTTCTTGGGTATGGGGATGTCGTGCCCGCCATGACGAGGCTATTCTTGGACGAGGCAGGGAAGCTATATGCCGAAACGTGGCTCGTCGTCCAAGAGATCGGGCTCGCGTTCGATCTTGATTCCAGAAAGCCCGGCGAAGAGTATGGGCTGGTTGTCGAGATCCAAAGGCACCCGCTGGTTGCCGATGACGATGCCCTTGCGAGGGTCGCTGTGCAGCACGGGTATACTGTGCTTGGTGCGAGGTTGGACCTGTGCAACGAAGACCTCCTCGGGGTCGATGACGCAGCCGCCTTATTCGATGTGCTGGATGCCTTGGGCATATTGGCCGAAGGACGCGTGCCCACATTGGAAGACATCATGAAGAGTTACCTCGAAAGCTGTGTCGACGTTCCTGCCGGCGGTTGGGGTACCTTTGCCGAGAGGTAGCTTCGTCCTGCCACGCTTCACAAAACGTTTCACAAACTTCTCGTTGCTGGCCAAGTTCTCAACACGTAGCGCTGCAATGGCCCTGCCTGATTTATCCTTCTAGCCCCCTGGGACTGCGGTGGAAATCCTGGGCCAAAAGAGAACCGGTAGGATCATTCGGATGTACAGCGCAGGGCAAAGGGCGAAGACCATCGAAACGTTCGCCGGGTTGGGTGTCAACACGGCTGACACCATAGCAGAGCTCAGCTACCCCAGCCGCGTCACGCTCCACAACTTCGCAGTGCTGAGACAAGCCCTTCTGGGAAATCGGCACATTCTAACCATGGTGGTTAGAATGGTTAGAAATGAATCGAATCGAGGGGAGTGGTCGCGGCTCTCTTTTGCTATGCCTGCCTGGACGGAAGGCGTAGTGGGCAATTACCTCAGAGACACATCGTTACGCCAATTCGTATCGCAAGGTGCGACCTCCGCCGTGCCTTTCGATTTGCCCCTTATCCACCATCTCTTTCAATATGCGGCCGGCCGTGGACTGGCCGATCCCGAGCAACGTCTGCGCTTCCCTTCGGGTGATTGAGGGGTGCTCTGCCAAGAACTGCAGGATCTCGTCCTCTCGGGAATGGGAAGCAGCGGGTGCCTCCTTGCTGTTTGCCGCAGGCGTTTCCGCTGCCGTTGCTGCGAAGTTCATGTTGGGCAGGACGATTTTAAATGCGTTGTTCGTGGCCATGATTTGCGGCTGAGAGGCCGCACCCGCGTAGGCCCCCATGATCTTCCTCATCCCCGTGCCGTATGCCTCGATGAGCTGCAGGCGGTAGAAGACGTTGGCGAGATGCGGGTTCCGGCAGGCAGAGACGCCCATCATCAAATCCTCCAGCTCCAAGCCGGGCAGAAGGCCGCCGACTGACACGAACTCGATCCTGTCGTCGTAGACGCTGATCAGCGTGCTGGCGTGGAAGGAGTAGTCCCTGTGCACGAGCGAGTTCAGCAAGGCCTCGCGCACGGCGACCTCCGGGTAGTCCCGGGTGTCGACGCGCAGCAGCTTTTGGAAAGTGGCATGGGTCTGATTGTGGAAGTCGATGTAGTCGTAGACCTCGTCGAGCTGCTGCATGAGGGACCCGGAGAACTCCCGGCGATCCTTGAACACACTCTGGTCCGTCCCCTCGAAAACGGCCGCTTTTACGGTATGCGGGCACTGGTCGGACAGGAGCAGGCCGAGGTTTGTGTAGAGACCGTCCGATGAGGCTATCTTCAGGGTCTGCATCTGCGGCGCGCCGAAGGGGATCTTTCGTGTCTCGAATTCCCCTTTCGTCGACTCGAAGGTGAGCGCTTGGTCGAGGGAGCGCATGTCCTCGAAGCTGTCGCCGTCGGTCTCCTTGATCATCTGCCGGATGGCAGCATCGGTCGCCGGGACGGAGGAGTAACCCTGCCGCACGTAGACACCCTCGGGGCGCAGGCCCTTCTTCGCTAGGTAGTAGGGGCGGTTCGTGCCGCGCTGGACCTTGACGGCCACGACCGCCTTCCCGTCGCAGTCGAGCGTTTTATAGCTGACGAACATGGTGACGTCCGGCTTCACGGCGTCTCGCACCATGTTGGAGACCTGCAGGGCGCACGCATCCGCGTCCTCGACGCCCGGCACGGCGCCGTCGTCGGCGACGCCAACGTAGACCGTGCCGCCGCCGCAATTCGCAAAGGCGACGATCTCCTTCTTGATGCCGTCCTGCGCAACGGCCTTCAGCTCGACTGTCTCTGTTTCCTGGAATTTCATGCTGTCCGCCTTCCGATTCTATTCTACCCATATTCTAACCATTTTGCTAACCATGATGGTTAGCAAAATGGTTAGAAATGACGACTTTACCGTGTCGCTCGTTGGGATTGTGCCAAGGACGTTCGCCATGCCGGACGAAAGCGCGTCCAGTTCTCTAGTCGAACGAGACGAGCTCAAGGAGAACCTGCTTCTTGCAAAGTAGATTTTGAGCGTTGCGCCCTGTTGCATGGCGTTATAAGGCACCTGGATCGCTGCCAGAATGCCCATATTTCGAAAGTGCGGGGAAAAATAAGCAACCCCCGACCACAACCCGATTTTTGCGAACAAAACTGCAGGTCGCTGAAGCGTAAAACCAGGGTCTGGTCGCCAGATCTCGGTTTTCCCCGCACTTCCGGAATCGCAAAACGGAAGTCCGCGGCAAATTCCCAAACCCCCGAGCACACCGCCCTTTTCAAGCAAAGAAATCGCAAGTAGAGGCTTTGCCGACTTCTCTCGTGCATGGCATGCTCTGATTTTGCCGCATACTACCGGATACAGCCCCTCTCTAGGGCCTGTGGAACGGGCGCATGGCAATTGCCTTCCATTCAATCGGTAAGTAAAATTGAGACATGATTACGCTTGTCGACATATCCGCTGCTGTTTCTCGTGTGCTGTCTCGTTACGACGTCCGCGAGGCATATCTATTTGGCTCCTTCGCCCGTGGCGAGCAAACGCCAGATAGCGATATCGATTTGCGTCTAGTCTGCGGTGAAACAATGACGTTCGGCACACTATACGAACTCTCCCTTGAGCTCGAAAAAGAGCTCGGGCGAGATGTTGAGATTGTCACCAACCCTCCCGAGCATATGCGTCCTGCATTCCGCAAGAGCATTGAAAAGGATGAGGTGCGTCTCTTTAAGGCGGCGTAAACGGGACGAGGAGCTTTTCCGGAGTATCCATGGAACGATATTAGGGGCTTTCGAAACTTCGTAGCACATGGATATCGAGAAGTAGTTCGATCCCTCGCCTGGAAAGTTATCGTCGATGATATTCCCGAGCCAGAGGAAGCGTTGCGTATTTTCAGGCAGCGCCAGAGCTGATACATCCAGAGGCCGGGCGGGTTTACTGACTGCATTTAACATGTTCCCTCGGCTTTGGATACTAAAACTCATAAACTTGTGAAGGGCGAGGCGCGCGTGGCGCGCGGCCACGGCCCGCCTTTCCGGTGCCATTCCGACCGCTCTACGGAACGCCCGCCACGATAGCCGCCCATCTACTACGTTTGGCCGGCATCCCCCGACCATTCCGTTTTCGTTAATAATAAAACCGCAGGTAGACGGCCTGCGGTTTTTGCGAAATCCGGGATATGGTCGGCTGGTCGGGGTTAAACGTAGTAGATGGGCCGGTTTCGTGGCGTTGCGTCTCCGGAAGCCGCGAAATTCGCCTTGGTACAAATTCCGGTACGAAGAATGTCGATTCGAGCGTCCGCAACCGTTGCGGCCGGTAACGTCGATACCCCAAAAAATGCGTTATGACCCTCGGAAACCGTTCATTCCGTTAAGTTGCGTCGCCTTGCGATCACGGCCCCTGTCTAGTTAAGATTCGAAAGAGGGTGTCTTTGAATGCGCCGCTTTAATTACTAAAGATATAGCAGCTATAGTGTGCCTTAACTCGTCCGTTAACCAATTGCTCTTGGCTCGGAAGCATCAACATGGCGCTCGAAGGCACCTCAAATCGCTGACAAAATGCCTATATTTCGGAAGTACGGGGAAAATTAAGCAAACCCCGAGCACAACTCGATTTTTCCCAACAAAACCGCAGGTGGAGGCTTTGACGTATCCCGGCGTGGTCGACAAGTCTGGAATTTGCCGTATACTTTCGGATTCGACATTCTTAGAAGCCGGTATGAACTTGGAATCGGTTCCATTCGCCCTCTCGATCTTTCAGTACAAGTATCGCTCTAACGATAGTATGTTAGACTATCGTTAGAGCGATACCCGTTAGGAGGCTCACATGGAGCTGTGGCATGGTTCCCAGAAGATTGTTGAGGTTCCCCAGTTTGGCCTGGGAAAAGTCCATAACGATTATGGGCAGGGGTTCTATTGCACGGAAAGCCTTGACCTTGCAAAGGAATGGGCATGCTCGGGAGATGCTGATGGCTTTACAAATCGATACGAACTCGATATGGCAGACCTCGAGTTGCTCGACTTACTATCGCCGCATTATTCAGTTCTGCATTGGATAGCGTTGCTCGTTGAGCATCGTTCTTTTCGCAAGGACACCGCCATCGCCGTGGGGGCATGCGAATATCTCCACGATTATTTTCTGCCCGACACCGACGCTTGCGATGTGATTAGAGGATGGCGTGCGGATGACTCATACTTTAGTTATGCCAGGGCGTTTGTAAACAATACGATCACCGTCGAGCAGCTGGGTCGTGCGATGAAGCTTGGCAACCTGGGGGAGCAGATTGTGCTCAAAAGCGAGCGCGCGTTTAAGGCCATTCGTTTTGCTGGATTTGAACGTGCGCCGCTAGCTCTGTATGGCCCATTGGCCAAGGAACGAGATGAAGCGGCAAGGTCACAGTATCGGGAATTGCTTGCCGAAAACCCGTTTGAGGGGATTCGTATCGTCGATATCGTTCGAGAGGAGATGATGGGAGATGACCTGCGCCTACAGTGAAATGTATCTCGAAGACGCCATGAGAACGCTGGGTGAGACGGTGGATTTTGCCCTCTGCGACCAAGGTTTGAATCCGGCCGAACTGACGGCAATCCTGTCGAACTCTCTCGAAATGAGGCAATTTGAGCGCGGTATGCCACGCGTCATCTGCGGCATGTCGGGCGACGAACTCGCACGCGAAATTATCGATCGCGCGGGGTTAAAACCCGTCGAATGCAGTGAGAGCTACCCATTCGACCGTTCCCCGCAATACTGGGCGGGCTGGGTTTTGGCCTATACGCAATGGACGAGCTGCTTGGGGTTTAGCGACCTATTCGAAGTCGCTCCACTCGATTGGATTATCGGGTCGTACCATCCGCTCCACGAGGCCTCCGAAGACAAATTCGCTGAGCTTGTCATCGACAAATGGAACAAAGCACAGGTAGGCAAAAAGAGCCTCAAAGCGGCACGAAAGGCGGCCGGCCTAACGCAAAAACAGCTCGCCGCCCAATCGGGGGTTAAACTTCGCGCCATACAGCTCTACGAGCAGAACCAACTCGACCTGCGCCGCGCCTCGGTCTCCTCGGCATTGGCGCTCGCAAACACCCTAAACTGCGCCATCGAAGACCTCGTCTGGCAACCGATTGTTCTGGAGTACGATTCGCAACCCTGTTTATCCGAAAAAATCAATACTGAGAGTATTGCTGTTTAACTTTCCTTAACGTACGTATTTAAAGGAGACTATAATACGTATTAGAAACAGATTTTAAGGGAGGTTGCTATGGTTGCCGTGATAGACAAGAAGCTCGTGTTCGGACGCGAACAGGTACTGACTTCGACGCAGGCAAGCAAAAATTTTGGCGAAGCAAGGCGTCGCGCTCGTAGGGAGCCGCAATTTGTCTCAGACAGGAACGATGGCATCGATACTGTTATCGTCGGCTTCGACGAGTTCGAAGCGATGGCAGTTGAACTCGAACAGCTCCGAGAGGAGCGCCTGCATGCCATAGCCGCTGCAAGACTCGCGCAGGGCGACGCTGATTCGAATCGCAAGGGCATTCCGTTCTCCGATACCGTGGGACGTGAGAGGTTCGAGGCCATGCTAGAAGCCGAGGCGACCGATCCCATTTCCGATGAGGAGCTATTCGAGTGAACGTGGCTAGGTTTAAGGTCGAGTTTTACGATAAGACTGCCGAGAAAGAGTACCTGTCACTCGATGGCTCGGTTCGCGCTATGGTTGATAAAGGTATTGTGCGTCTTGCTCTTCGGGCCGATGAAATTGGCAAGCCGCTTTCGGGCCTTCTTGCAGGTTGTAGGGAACTTAAGTTTCGCACTGATGGCATTCGCGTAATTTATCGTATACGCGATGGGCACGTCGAAGTAGTTCAAATCATCGCAATAGGTGCAAGGGACAAGGGCAAGGTTTTCGACCTGGCAGCCAGACGCTTGGATAGCGATGATTGATTGCCTCAAGAATAATCTATTTAGGTTGCATGGTCGAAACGCTCGGGTTAAACGCTCGGATTCAGACAGCAGAAGGACGGCGTGATGAAAACGTTAAATGCAGCGACATGCCCTGATAGTTATTGCGGCAACCATCCTGAAAGCATGACTTTTGACGACTGTGCAGCAGATGCAACAGACCCTATCCCGCCGAAAGCACCCCGCACTTTACCCGAAGATCTGGACAGTATCGCTGTGATCGACGAGGCCATTCGGCTGACCATCGCGGACATGCCCAACGCGCTCAGGCTCTTGGAGAACTCATGATGGCGGCTACGCAGCTGGACACGCATCCATTCGCGCCGCTCGTGCTCGATGATGCCGGATCGCTCGAGGCCATGGCCGCCGCCGTGATGCGTCTACACGACACGCTGCTGACAATCGGATGCTGCTATACGACCGACACCACGGGCGACAGGGTCACTCTCGAGCTTGGACGCGTCGAGTCCGTACTTTCGGGTGCGTTCTGCACGATATTCGGCCAATCGCCGGCCGATCGATTCACGGACATCTTTGACCAGGTCACCTACCTGGCCGAGCACATGGTCAAGGACCACATCTTCGAGGACGGCAACAAGCGCACCAGCCTTGTCTTTGCGCTGTCCGTCCTAAGGCTCGCCGGCGCCCCGGTCGTGCTGTCCGACGCCCCCGAGCCCAAGAACAACCAGTACTACGCCTGGATCCAGGACCTCGTTTCCGGTAGTCGCACGCGAACCGAACTCGCCAATGAGCTTCGGCACAATCGCGTTGTGCGCCCCGATAGCGCGTCACACGTATAGAATCAAAGCATTCGCACGCCGGCTTTTTAATGGATTGGACGCCACATGGAGATCCCCAGCACCCTCTGCAGCAATGTATACGACTTTGCATTTTGCCCCGAACCTTGCTACGACCGTCTGGCCGACCTCGCTGATCCCGAGGACTGGGGCCACGGCAACCGCATCCTTAAAAACTACCTGTCGTTCTCGTTTAGTCGCGCGGTGTTTCTGACCGAGCGCGACGTGGACCAGACCGCGCCGTCCAACTTGCCGCTGGTGTTCGACGACGACCGCTGCCTGTTCAACACCGGTCTGTACACGCGCCGCTACGAGACCATCTACGGCCTGTTTGAGCCCAACACAAAGCCCGACGCACGCCAGCGCTGGTTTTTGAAGGGCTTCTTTAAAGAAAGCGACCCCATGCTGGTCTCGTTTGAGTACCTGCCGTGCCGCGTGCACTTTGCCGAGGACCCCTCCGAGCTGGTTTTTGACTACCGACTGCCCATCCGTTCCAACATCGATCACATTCTTGGCGACGAGGAGAACCTCACGCGAATTCCCGCCAGCCTGATGGGGGAGGGCAACTCGCTGCTGTTGCGCCGCGCCTTTGAGGGCGCCGTCGTCGAGGCTGCCCGCCGCGCCGCCGCCAACTACACACTCGCCGTGCCGCAGTTCTACGC
>CABTAA010000052.1 GCA_902482615.1 uncultured Collinsella sp. | reverse complement strand
GGCGGCAGCCTGCGCGGTGTCGGTAACTGCATTCTTGGCTACGCCGAGGACACGCTACCCGAGGCAAAGCCGCGCCGCGACAACATCATCTACGTAAGGTAACCCAGGAGCGTCAGCGGGGGTGGCTAATTTGGGACGGGGCCATTTTAGCTGCCCCACTCGCAACTTATATTGACGTCGCCGTTGTCGTCGTTTCGTTCGTGTGAGTCGTTTCGGCTTCGCTGCCTTGCTCGTCCTCGTCCTTTTGTGCATCGGCGATGGTGGAGGCCGCCGCGACGATGCCGCGCTGGGGTGCGACGCCTGTCTGGGTCTGAGCGCCCTCGATAACTTCTGTGCCTGCATGCGCGAGCTCGGGCGATTTAAACACTGCGTCCAAGTTGGCGCCACCGCCGGCGTAGCCAAGCGCAGCGAGTGCGATGACGATCACTGCAACGACGGCCACGATCGGAACATAACGATGCCAACCAGCCGGATTGAGTCCACTGCGGCGAGCCGCCCCGCGGCTGATGTAACCGAGCGTTCCGTCGTGCTTGAGTTTTGAGCCCACCACGCGTTTGCGGCCCCACAGTGAGGACTCTGCCTGCATTGCCAAGCGGGCGCTTGCCGAAGGATAGCCGTATTTAGTGCGCTTGAACGAGCCATCAAACCCCGAGGCGTGTTTGCCCCACGTCACCGATGTCGTGCGTCGGTTGACCGGCGCGGCACTCCGCCTTCTGCGGCTCGGTTTTGAAGTCTCAGCCATATGCCCTCGCACGCCGTAACCAAATCGAAACAATAACGCTTTGGACTGTAGCACACGCGTCGCGCGCGGTCACGGGCGCCTCGCTCAACGGTCATCGTCCTTCAGCAAGCGCCACAGCGTTGTACGGCTTATACCCAGCACCTCTGCCGCACGAGTCCGGTTGCCGTGGAGATGATCTACAACCAGATGCGCGATATCTCGCTCGGTATCGGCCAGCGGTCGCAGGATATACAGGTCACTTTCGAGCGTCGGGGCGCCAAAGGTTGCGGTCTTAATCACGTCCTCTTGGGCGAGCACTTCCTCCGCCACAGCGCGGTCCACCGTGCCCGCCCCCACCAATATATACAGTCGTTCCGAGACCTCGCGGAGCTGCAGATAGTTGCGCGGCCAGCGGTAAGCATCGAGCGTCTTCGTCGCCGTGGCAGACAGCGTGGGCGTTGCCGTCCCAAATGCATCAGCGAGATATTCCAAATAGCGCGCGACCTTCGTCGACGCGGCTCCCTGCTCGGCGATTGCCGGCGCCACGCTCACCGCACAGGCGAAGCTCTCGGTCACAAAGGCGGCTTGATCACTTTCGCCGCCGCCCGGCATGTCATTCGCCGTCAGCACCACATGGCAGCGCGTCGCCAACGCGGTGTCGGTCATCGTGGAGACCAGCTCGCGGAGGCGCTGGGGGCCAACCGCGTTCCAGCCCTCAATGCAAAGGGTCAGCCCCATTTGGAACAACGGCGATTCGGCGCTTTTGAGCACATGGCGCCAACCGCGCTCGGTGAGCTCATCGAGCGCAACGGAAACAAAGGGCTGACCGGCAAAAGGACCGTCCAGATAGAGGCGCTTGGCGATCTCGACCTGACCCGCCCCCAGCTCGCCCTCGAGCATAAGGGGCACACCGCGCGCGTAACTCTCTGCAACCGGTGCAGCCACCGAGGCCGCCCCTTCAACGATGCCGTACGCGCTCGATTCGTAGCGGGTCTCAACTTCGTCGGCGTTGAGCCACTCGATACCCGCATGCGCCGCGGCACCGCGCGCCCCGCGGACCACGACGACCCAAAGGCCCCCGCCCTCTTTGTCGGTGGGGCGAACGGTCAGGCTCAGGCGCGCACCCGCACGTCCCATAACCAGACGCGCGCCGTCTCCTATACGGTCGAAGCGCTCAGCTACAAAAGCCGCCACATCCCGCTCAAGCGCCGCGTCATTCATGGTCGAGATCGCGACGTCCCCACGTGCATCGATTGCCAATGCCGAGGCCCCGGCGGCAGCTAGGGCATCGGTCAAGATGTTCAGTTTGGCATCGCTATCCATGATTTGCCCCTGTCCGCGGCGACGTGCAACCGCCGACGGTCGCACGACCGAGTGTTTCAAAATTGAACGATATTGCTCATCAAACACTATAGGGCAGAAAGCGCCGTCCTGCGAGTATAGGTGTTGCCCCGCATCGCCATCCTGGCGGGGCGATAAGAGCTCTTCGGGACTTATAAACCTGCGGACAAGCCATACCCGCAAGAGCTCCTATCGCTCCACCGTGAGAATGCGCTCACCAGCACGCAGCACGCAAATAAGCTACTTCTCTACCAGATTCCCAGCACGTGCTGCATTCCCAAACTCATGCACGCAATGCCAATCCAGCAGCAAAAGCCCAGCGCGATGGGCTTGCCGCCCTTTTTGACCAGCTCGACGATATCGGTATTAAAGCCAATTGCCGCCATGGCCATCACGATAAAGAACTTAGACAGCTCCTTGATGGGCGCCGTAAAGGACGCGGGAAGCTGAAGCACCGTAGTGATCACACTCGCCAGCACAAAGAACAGCACAAACATGGGAAACGCGCGTTTAAGCGAGAACGTGCTCCTAGCGTCGCCGCCGGCCTTGCGCGCCAGATGCATCTGCCAGCAAGCAAGCGCCAGCGTGATGGGAATGATGGCCAGCGTCCTGGTGAGCTTGACCACCGTGGCGCTCTCGAGCACATTGGCGCCGGGATGCATGCTGTCCCAAGCGCTCGCCGCAGCCGTTACGGACGAGGTGTCGTTGATGGCGGTACCGGCAAACAGGCCGAAGCCCTCGTTGGTCAGCCCGAGCATGCCGCCGAGCGTCGGAAACACGAGCGCCGCGATAACGTTAAACAGGAAGATGACCGAAATAGCCTGGGCAATCTCGCGATCGTCGGCATCGATGACGGGTGCGGTCGCGGCGATAGCAGAACCGCCGCAAATCGACGAACCCACACCCACAAGCGTCGCGATCTTGCCCGGCACGTTCATGACGCGGCAGAGCACAAAGGCGATGACAAGCGAGGTCGAGATTGTCGCCACGATAATCGGCAGCGACTGGGCGCCCTTGGACAGAATCTGGGAGAGGTTCATGCCAAAGCCAAGCAGGATAACCGCGTACTGCAAGACTTTTTTGGACGTATAGGTGACGCCGGCGGCGAGCTGTTCGCGACGATTCTTGGGAAAGACGAGCGCCAGGACCATGCCAAAGAGGATGGCAAATACCGGACCGCCGACCACCTCAATTTGTTTGCCGAGCAACGTCGCGGGGATGGCGATGATCAGGCAGAACAAGACGCCTTTCCAGCGCTCGCGTACGATATTTGCCAGTTGCATATGGGATTCCTTCTTTCTATTTCACGTTTGCGACGGCTTATGATACGGCAACGTTGAGCGCAGCCTTGCGCAAACACAGACTAAGATGCCGCAATAGTTCTCAGGCAACAGCCGAATTACCCACCGCGGAGAGCTGATTCGCGGCATAATTAACAACTGACATATGAGTTCGATAGAACAGTTGCGAGGCGCTATGGAAGAATCGATGCACGTCGGCGAGCAGGAAACGAGCCTACAGGACCAGTCCTACCACACCATTCGACGCAAAATCGTCTACCTGGACTACAAGCCGGGCGAAAAGCTGGGCGTCAAGCAACTTTGCGATGACCTGGACATGGGTCGCACGCCCGTGCGCGAGGCTTTGGTTCGCTTGGCGCAGGAAGGCCTGGTGCGCACCGTGCCCCAGAGCGGCACCTACGTCTCACCCATCAACCTCACCCTTGCCGAGAGCGCCTGTTACATCCGCGAACATCTGGAAAAGCAGGTGATCGTGGAGTGTTGTGCGCGCGCCACGTCGGCCGGTATCGAGCAGCTCGACCGCGCCATCGCGCTGCAGGAAAAGGCCATGGCCGAAGAGGACCGCATCGGCTTCTTTTTGAGCGACAACCTCATGCATCACATGATTTTTAGCATCGCATGTCGCAGCACCGTGTGGTCGTGGCTCGAAGAGACCAATGCCGACCTGGAGCGCTTCCGCTGGCTGCGCGCCGCCACGCAGGTTCTCGACAATCAGGACATCGTGAACGAGCACAAGCAGATTCGCCGCGCTATCGCCGGTCGCGACCCCATCGAAGCGAGCTTTTTGGTCAGCAAGCACCTGCACATGATGTTCCGCAATCAAACCGAGGTTCTGGACCAGTTCCCCGAGTACTTCGAGACCAGCAAGCTCCGCTAACCTGCCAAAAAGGGACAGGTTCATTTTGGCAGGTTTTATCTGGGCAAATGAAACAAGGCCCGGCTCCGTCTTGATGCGGAGCCGGGCCTTGTTGTTAGAACGACGGAACTCGATTATTCGACCGTGACGCTTTTCGCCAGGTTACGGGGCTGGTCGACGTCGCAGCCGCGCAGGATGGCGACCTCGCGGGCGAGCAGCTGCAGCGGGACACTCGCCGTGATGGGGCTGAACACGTCGCGGACTGCCGGCACGCGGATGATGCAGTCGGCGATCTTGTTGATCTCCTCGTCGCCCTCGGTGGCAACGACGATGACCTTGGCGCCGCGCGCCTTGCACTCCATGAGGTTCGACACGGTCTTGTCGTAGGTGGCACTCTTGGTGGCCACAGCGATGACAGGGAAGCCCGGGTCAATCAGCGCGATGGGGCCGTGCTTCATCTCGCCGGCGGCGTAGGCCTCGGCGTGCAGGTAGCTGACCTCTTTGAGCTTGAGCGCGCCCTCGTAGGAAATAGCGGCACCCATGCCACGGCCCACGAACAGCGCCGACTGCGCGTCCTTGCACAGCAGGGCGGCCTCATGCACGGCCTCGGTTTGGGTATCCAAAATCCACTGGATCTGCTCGGCCGTATCGGAAAGCTCGCGGAACAGCATGCGCGCCTGCTTGGTGGTCAAGCGGTACTTGACCTGCGCCAGCAGCAGGGCCAAAAGCGTGAGGCTCACGACCTGGCCGATGAAGCTCTTGGTCGAGGCGACCGCGATCTCCTTGTTGGCCTTGGTGTAGATGACGCCGTCGCTCTCACGCGCCACGGGGCTGCCCACCACGTTGGTGATGCCGAAGACCTTGGCACCCTTGATGCGCGCGTCGCGAATGGCGGCAAGGGTATCGGCCGTCTCGCCCGACTGGGAAACGGCAACGACAAGCGTCGTCGGCGTAATGATGGGATTGCGATAACGGAACTCGCTGGCCGCCTCCACCTCGGTGGGGATGCGGGCCCAGCCCTCAATGAGATTCTTAGCAATGAGGCCAGCGTGATAGCTGGTGCCGCAAGCGATCACGTAGACGCGGTCGATGTCGTTGAGCTCCTCAAGCGAAAGGCCCAGCTCGTCGATGTCGAGCTCGCCGGCCGGCGTCATACGACCGACCAGCGTGTCGCGCACGACGCGCGGCTGCTCGTGAATTTCCTTGAGCATAAAGTCGGGATAACCGCCCTTTTCTGCCATGTCCAGGTCCCAGTCGATGTGGGTGACCTTGGGCTCAATCACGTTGCCGGCCTCGTCGGTATACTCGACGCCTGCGG
The DNA here is from genome assembly GCA_902482615.1 of uncultured Collinsella sp. Lineage (GTDB taxonomy): Bacteria > Actinomycetota > Coriobacteriia > Coriobacteriales > Coriobacteriaceae > Collinsella. Next base: position 3,721 of record CABTAA010000052.1, on the reverse strand, counting down.
GCGTGAGCTTGGCAAACTGACCGTCCTCGAGCACCACGACGTCGCGGGTTGCGTCGATGAGCGCGATGACGTCGGAGGCGACATAGGAGCCGGTTTCGCCCGCGCCGACCACGATCGGGGAATCCTTGCGGGCCACGGCGATCACGCCGGGCTCGTCAGCGCACACGGCGGCCAGACCATAGGCACCGACCACGTGGGTGCACGCCTCGCGCACGGAGGCCATCAGGTCGTGCGTCTCGGCATAAGCCTCTTCAATCAGATGCGCGAAGACCTCGGTATCGGTCTCGCTCTTAAAGTGGTGGCCGCGGCCCTCCAGCTCTTCGCGCAGCTCGGCGAAGTTCTCGATGATGCCGTTGTGGACGATGGCGATACGACCGTCGCAGCTGGTGTGGGGATGAGCGTTAACGACGGAGGGCTTGCCGTGGGTGGCCCAACGGGTATGGCCGATACCGCAGGTAGCGTCGCTGTCAATGTTGGAAAGCTCGCTCTCCAGGCCCGCGACCTTGCCCACGCGGCGGATGACGTCGAGGTGCGCCGCGGCGCCCTCGCCCACCTCGAGCGCGACGCCCGAGGAGTCATAGCCGCGATACTCCATACGCTTGAGGCCCGTGACCAGGATGTTCTTTGCAATATCAGAGCCGGTGTAGCCGACGATTCCGCACATAAGATAAATCCCTTCGTTCGCGTGACTGCAAGACGTCCACGCACAAGGGGCGCTGAGACGTATAACGTTCGAGTATTGTACTCACGCAAGCACAAGCTGATATACCAGAAGTGGTATCTCAACTTAGATACCACCCGATGCACACACGTCCAGCCGGTCCAAACCACCACAAAGGTATCTGCCCCCTTCGTGGTGGTCGCGCTGGCAACGGCGTTTCCCCAGATAAACCTGCCAAAATAAACCTGTCCCTTTTTGGTAGGTTTGGGATGCTACAATCTGGCTTGTACTTGAAACGCATCAAAGGGGCCGCTATGGCAAAGGTAAAAATCAGCGACGTCGCGCGCGAGGCCGGGGTTTCGTTGGGCACGGTTTCCAACGCGCTCAACCACCCCGAAAAGCTGCGCCCCGAGACCCTCAAGCTCATCAACGAGACCATCAATCGCCTTGGCTACCTGCCCAACCAAAGCGCCCGTCAGCTCGCGGGCGGCGCCACCAAGTCCTTTGGCCTGGTGCTCCCCCGTCTCGATCACGGCTTTTCGCTCCAAATCGCCAGCGGCGCCCACAACGAGGCCCGCAAGCACGGCTACGACCTGCTCATCGCCAACGCCGATAACGACGATATTCTCGAGGACCATTACCTGCGCTACTTTATGGGCACGCAGATGTCCGGCGTCATGGTTCAGCCCATGGCATCCCCCGACTGGCACCCCGCCATGGCCAAGATGCCCGTGCCGATCGTTCACCTGGACATCCATTGCTCCGAGCCCGGCTACTACGTAGCGGCCGACAACGAGGCCCAGGGTCGCATCATTGCCGAACTTGCTATCGCCCGCGGCGCGCACCATATTGTCGTCGTCGGCCGAGCAGCATTTATGCAACTCACCCTGCGCGTCCTTGGCATTCATAAGGCGCTCGCCCTGCACCCCGATATCAAGATCGAAGTCATCGATGCTGGCGAATGGAATACCGCTGCCGACGGCTACGGCATCGGTGCCCAAATCGCCGAGCGCCCCGCGAACGAACGCCCCGATTTTGTCGTCGGCCTGACCGACGTGTTGGCCTCGGGCGCTATCTCGGCGCTGGTCGACAAGGGCATCTCTGTCCCCGGGCAAGTACGCGTAGCAGGCTGCGATGGCAACCCGCTCGCTTGGAGTGGATCGGTCCCGCTCACTACGGTAGCGCCCCCGGGCTACGAGATTGGCCGCAAGGGCGTTCAATTGCTCATGGAGCAAATCGAGAACAAGGCCCCGGCAAAGACCAAGCACGTCCACATCGGCTCTGCCGCGCGCACCGTCACCGCGGTCACGGCCATCGAGGACATCAACCGCCAAGAACTCGTGCGGCCGTTCCTGCTGGAACGCGCCAGCACCCAGGCAAGCAGCCAGACCGACGCCACGGCCATCAACCTCGGTGCGTATCTATAGCACGCACGCAAGTATGTTAAGTCGCCGCTCAAGCAAAAGGGGCCCGACCATTGCCGGGCCCCTTTTGCTTGAGCGCAAACGTGAGCAATCGCTCGTTTCAACACCGCAATTGTCTAGCGCACGGCCTTGACTGCCGCCGCCAGGTCGAACAACGTATCGAGCACGGCCTCGCAGCCATCCACCACGTCCTGCGGCAGCGGCACGATATCGGGGACGGCAAAGACATGGCATCCGGCCGTGATGCCCGAGACGCAGCCGTTGCGCGAATCCTCGACCACGGCACATTCCTCGGGAGCAAAGCCCGCGCGCTCGCAGGCGAGCAGATACATCTCGGGGTCGGGCTTGCCGTGCACGACGTCCTCGCCACACGTTACCGTTTCAAACTTGTCAAAGAGGCCGAATGCTTTAAGGTTGCGCTCGGCCGTAACATGGCGCGATGACGTTGCAAGGCCTACGTGATAGCCCGCAGCCAACAGCTCGTCTATGCACTCGGCAGCACCGGCCTTAAGCTCCAGATCGGTCTTGACCATCTCGTCGCGAATCTCCTTGTGGCGGACATAGATCGCCTCGGCGGTCTCGTGGCTGCCGTAATGCTTATCGAGGATGTCCATGACATCGGGTAGCGTGCGACCGATAAACTGATGGATCAGCGCTTCATCAATCGCGAGCCCCAGCTCAGCGGCGCCTGCCTTCCAGGCCCTAATCCCCAAACGCTCGGTATCGACCAGCGTTCCATCCATGTCAAAAATAACAGCCTTGATCATATCGGTCCCCCTCGCCGGATTGCATTACTGCCACTCTACCGCACTTTACAAGCTTGTATATAACGTATATAGCATATTGCACTTTCGTTACATAGCTGGAAGTCTTATGACAAGCAGCTCGGTGGGATTATAGTTTCATCCGAGCTTTAATAACTGTAAGGAACTTTCATGCTTTCAGACACCGCCGCACCCGCAGAGGAGCTTCAGGACAAACTCGCAGCACTCGAGCAGCTGCTTTTGGCATACGGACGCGTCGCCATCGGCTTTTCCGGTGGTGTCGACAGCAGCTTTTTGGCCGCGGTCTGCGCCCGCATCATGCCTACCAATACCCTCCTCGTCCATCTCACCACGCCGCTCATCGGCACGCCCGAACAGGCTTCGTTTGAGCAGTCCGTTGATGGACAGGCCAATGAGGGGCCGCATTTTAAGCTCCCCGTGCTCAATCTTTCGGTCGATCAGCTGCAGCTCCCCCAGGTAGCCTGCAACGATGCCAATCGCTGTTACCACTGCAAGCACGCCGGCTTTACCGCCATCGTCAACCACGCCAAGTCGCTCGGCTTTCCCACCGTCATCGATGGCAGCAATGCAAGTGATCGCGGCGACTACCGCCCTGGTATGCGCGCGGCAAAAGAGCTCGGCGTACGCTCCCCTCTCATGGAGGTCGGCTTTACCAAGGACGAAGAGCGCGAGCTGCTGCGCGCATGGGGCTATCCCGTTTGGAACCTGCCGGCGGGAGCATGTCTTGCCACGCGCGTTCCCACGGGCGAGGAGCTTACGCGCGAGAAGGTCGATTTAATCCGCGCCTGCGAGGATTACCTGCACGATCTTGATCTGGCACAGGTACGCGCGCGCTTGATCGGCGGCTGCAT
>CABTAA010000051.1 GCA_902482615.1 uncultured Collinsella sp. | reverse complement strand
CGCGCCCGCGGCTGGGTCGATTTTGACACGGCCGAGATTCGTGCTCTATTGGATGAGGACGGAGTGCCCGTGCAGATTGTGGCGCGTGAGCGTTCGTGTGCCACGTCGCTTATCGAGGAAGCCATGCTGCTCGCCAACGAGTGCGTTGCAGAGTGGCTGGCAGACCGTGATATCGAGGCCTGCTATCGCGTGCATGAGGATCCGAGCCCCGATAGCCTGCACGGTGCCGCCGTTGCGCTGGCGCAGCTAGGCATCATCGACGATCGCCGTGCTGCCGGTATTGCCCTGGGGAGCCCCGATGAGCTGCAGGCTGCAGTTGATGCTGCCGCCGGTACGGCCAACGCACCGCTCGTCAACACGCTGCTTCTGCGCAGCATGCAGCGCGCGCTGTACAAGCCGCGCAACGAGGGCCACTTTGCGCTCGCCGCGCCGTGCTACTGTCACTTTACGAGTCCCATCCGTCGCTACCCCGATCTGGTGGTGCACCGCGTGCTCAAACTGCAGTTGGCCTATGAGCAGCTCGGCGGCAAGGACGCCTTGGTCCGTACGCCGCGGCTGATCGGCAAGGGGCGCGAGTCGCTGCCGCGCATTCTGCCGCAGATCTGCCGCGCATGTAGCGATGCCGAGCGCGCGGCAGATGCCGCCAGCCATGCGACGCAAAAGATCAAGATTGCCCAGTACTATGAGGACCGTCTGGGTGAGCGCTATGCCGGAACCGTCTCGTGGGTTAGCAGCATGGGCCTCTTTGTGCGCTTGGACCTAACACAGGTCGAGGGCCTGGTTTCAATTAAGAGCCTGGGCAACGAGTGGCTCGAGTTCGACGAGGACGCGCTTACGCTGACGGGCGCCGACACGGGGACTCGCTATGAACTGGGCCAGCGCGTGATTATCGAGGTCTCGCGCGTCAATACCACGCGTGGACACTTGGACTTTAAGCTTATCCATTAGCTAAATCCCGACTCGTGGCGAGAGAGCGGAGGGCGGTCTTTCGGGACCGCCCTTCGCATTTGAATCGTGACTACCTTGTCGTCTGCTCGGCCGCCCGCTTACCTGCTATTTGAGAGGTAAAACCTACCAAAATAAACCTGTCCCTTTTGGCAGGTTTACAAGAAAGCGGGGATGAGATGGCGACGGTGTACGGTTATGCGCGCGTGAGTTCGCGCGATCAGAACCTTAATCGGCAGCTGGATGCGCTGGGCGCCTATGGCGTGGGCTCGGCGAATATTTATGCCGACCATGCGAGCGGCAAGGACTTCGATCGACCGCGTTATCGCGAGCTGCTGCACGTCCTGGGAGACGGGGACGTGCTGGTGGTGCTTTCTATCGACCGACTTGGTCGTAATTACTCCGAGATTCTTGAGGAATGGCGGCGCATTACCAAGGAGCTCGGGGTTGCCATTGTGGTGTTGGACATGCCATTGCTTGACACGCGTGTCAGGGCCAGCGGCGCGCCGGATGTGACCAACACCCTGATTGTCGATATTGTGCTGCAACTGCTGAGCTACGTGGCGCAGGTGGAACGCGAGAATATCCATCGGCGCCAGGCGGAGGGAATTGCAGCGGCGCGGGCGCGAGGGGTCCGTTTCGGTCGACCTCGCAAGCCGTGCCCTCCTCAGTTTGAGCTAGTGCGCGATAGCTATGAGGCAGGCGATATTACCCGCAGCCAGGCAGCAAAATGCCTGGGCGTGTGCGTGGGGACGTTTGATCGCTGGATGCGCGAGGCGGGGTAGGGGTTTGCGTCGCTTTGTCGCTTCCTGTTGCGATTCAAATTTTGATACGGTGACGATGTCATTTGGGGCTACACTCGCTGATATTCAAAAAAGGAGGTTGGCCCTTGGCGCGCGTAAAACAAATAATCGGATGGACCGCGATCGTTCTGTTCGCTGCAACGCTGGCGGGCATCTGGGTGCTGACGGAGCAAAATGCGGTGGAGACGTCGTTGCTGAGCGAGTCCACCGCGCGTGTGGTGGAGGGTCAGGCTACGGGCGTTCAGGCCGCCGATGCCACGGGTGAAGCCCAGACGGAGAACGGAATGACCGGGGGCACCGATTCGGCTGCCTCGAATGTCCGGTCTGGTCGACTTGCTTCCATTCGCATGTGGGTGGGCGCGAACGTCCGTCGCGTTGCCCATACCGTAGAGTTTTTCTTCGTCGGATTGTTCGCCTCGGTGATCGTGGCTTGCTTTTCCAGGCGTCCGTGGAGCGTGTGCTCCCGTTGCGTGCCCGTATTGCTCTTTTGCGCCGCCTGCTCCGTTGGCGATCAGGTACATAAGATCTTTGTTCCCGGCAGGCATTTCGACGTTATCGATTTAGGATTCGATGCTGCGGGCTATATCACCGCCATGCTGTTGGTATTGCTGGCAGCGGCGTTGGTGCGCCATGCGACTCGGCCGATCGGCGCCCATGCGAGGCGCTAGCCTTAAGACGAGACATCGCGACTGCCTATGCTTCGACATTGACTACAATAACGGCTGCAATCGCGAGCGGTCGTCGATGTGCAGTTTTCCATACACCTGTTTTCTCTAAGAAAGGAAATCCCATGGCGGTATTGTTTGTTGAATATCCCAAGTGCTCGACCTGTAAGAAGGCCAAGGCATGGCTGGACGAACATGGGGTAGAGTATATCGACCGCGATATCGTTTTGGACAATCCCACGGCTGATGAGCTTGCGACCTGGATCGCTCGTTCGGGGCTGCCGGTGCGGCGCTTCTTTAATTCGTCGGGCATGAAATATCGAGAGCTGGGCCTGAAGGCGCGTTTGGATGCGGGCATGACGGATCGGGAGTGCTACGAGCTGCTGGCGACCGACGGCATGCTGGTCAAGCGTCCGCTGCTGGTGGGCGACGACTTTGCGATTCCCGGCTTTAGGGAAGCGGCTTGGGCCGAGGCGTTGCTGTAGCGGCTCCGGAAAGTGCGACCCGTTTTGAGTGATCGGCGTGGGATGTGTTTTCCATCGGCGGGCTCGCTCGGCTCAATCCTCGAGCTGTGCCCATTCGTGCGGATCGTAGACCTTTACGTGCTTGTTGGGCTTGCCGCTCCAGTACTCCTCGTCCATAAAGGGCAGATATGCCTGAACGCCGGGGCAGATAAAGGGAATCCGCTGCTGTTGCAGTCGCTCGCGCTGGCGCTGCTCCAGGTGCGCCTCGGATATGACGGTCGGCATACCGGACAGCTCGACGAGGCTTGCCTGGATTCGCTTAAGGTCGGGGAGTCCCGCGTGCCATGACATCCGCATGATCAAAAAGGATGCACGGCGGTATTTTGCCTGCATCACCGTGATGGCGGGGCGCAGAGTGGGATGGATTTTGTCCCGTTCGGGCCAAAGATCAGCAGTGATCTCGAGCCCCAGGGTCTCCCATAGGTAATCAAGCTCTTCGTCCATGGCGCCTCGATATCCGTGCAATGATGACGGTTCGATTGTGCCATCGGTCGTGAGTGCTGCATTGTTGTAATCTACCAGCGGTAGATGTGGGATGTTTTACGGGCTTTGGCGCCGTACGTGTCGCTGGCGCTTCACAGGTCCTTCACGTGTTGGCCGTATTTGACTGAATTTCAAAAAAGTCAAAATTGGGGCTTGCGTCACGGCGAGACTTCCCGTATATTTCTTTCTTGCGCAAAGGCACAGCCGAGCGCAGCGATGCAGTCATTGGGATGTCGTCTAATGGCAGGACAGCGGATTCTGGTTCCGTCAATGGGGGTTCGACTCCCTCCATCCCAGCCATTGCATTTGCTACATATGGCCCGTTCGTCTAGCGGTTTAGGACGCCGCCCTCTCAAGGCGGAGATCACCAGTTCGAATCTGGTACGGGCTACCAAAATTGAACGCCCGGGCCTCGTAAGAGACCCGGGTTTTGTGTATTGACCGTATATACGGCGCCTGCCGTGTTTCGCTCAGATCGAGGAGTAGCCATGGATCTGCCCATCAGCTTGCAAGACATCACGTATGCCGAGAACTATCTGGCGCAGGGCGACCTGGCTACGGCGACGCCGCTGCTGGAGCGTCTGGTGGAGCTCGCCGAGGAGTATATTGATGCTGAGTGCAAGACGGAGGAGAAGCGTCAATACTTTAGCTTCGATAGCAAGTTTGAGCGCTTGGCCTATCGCCGCGTGGAGAAGGATCCGCGCGAGCTCGTGCAGGTCGAGGTGCCGTTTGACCGCCTGTACTCTGACATGGCGTTTGCCTACATTCGCCAGCAGGATTATGTGAGCGCTCGTAATGCCCTGATGCAGGCTGTGCGTTGGGACCCCATGAACTGCAACTACCGCCTGGATCTGGCCGAGCTGTTCCGCGCTCTCGAGGACAAGCAGGAATGGGCATCGCTCTCGTTCTCGGTGCTGGAGCGTGCAAGCGATGGCAAGTGCGCCGCCCGCGCTTACTCCAATCTAGGTCAGTACTTCTTGGAGCCCGAGACCGAGAACGTTTCGGCTGCCGTGGGCTGCGCGCGTCTGGCGCTGCGCCTGGCGCCCAACGATGCGCATACGACGCGCCTGCTCAACAAGATCCATACCACCTATCCGGATGCCGCCGATGAGAGCGACGACCACGTGATGGGTGAGCTCGCCCTACAGGGCGTGCCGACCTCACCTTCGGCCGAGATCGCCATCTGCCTGATCATGTGTGCGACCGATGCTGCAAGCGACGGCGACAAGCAGGAGGCGACGCGCCTGACGGTGCGTGCTCGCGACTTGGTGGGCGAGGAGGCCTGCGCGGCGATTATTAAACTGGTGCGCGAGAGCGATGCCGAGCTCAATGCCGAGCGCAAGGCAAAGCGCGAAGCTACGGGCAAGGGTTCCGATGGCGCCAAGGAGGCCGGCGATGCCCAGTAAGCGCGAGCGCAAACTCATTTCCAAGAATCGCTCGGCACATCACGAGTACTTTATCGATGAGACGTTTGAGTGCGGTATTGAGCTGAGCGGCACCGAGGTCAAGTCGATTCGCGAGCGCGCCTGTCAGATCACTGACACTTTTGCGCTGATTCGTGGCGGCGAGTGCTGGCTCGTCGGACTGCATATCCACCCTTATAGCCATGGTGGCGTGTGGAATCGCGATCCCGACCGTCGGCGTCGTCTGCTGCTGCACCGCAAGGAGATCGACTTTCTTGACGGCAAACTTCGCAACCGTGGTTATGCGCTGGTTCCGTTGGAGCTCTACTTTAATACCGACGGCCGCGTAAAGCTGCTGCTGGGTCTGGGTCGCGGCAAGAAGCTCTACGACAAGCGCGAGGACATGGCCAAGCGTGATGTCCAACGCGAGATCGACCGCGCCCTCAAGGAACGCAACCGGTAGGCGCTCTATATAAGTTGCGGTGAGATACGGACTGTTTTGCCTGTTTGAGGGGCTATTCAGTCCCTATTTCACCGCAACTGCGGGCGTCTCATCTTTCTTACTGTTCTGACACATATGTCTCAAAGGCGGCGTCCGTTATGGGTGCCGCCTTTTTTGTGGGTACATACATTCATGAGGTTCCAGCCCGAGCTAGGGGAGTGATCGTTATGGACAAAACTGCGTTCTTTACCATGCCGAGCGGTCTGTACGTGGTGAGCGCTGCGGCAGACGGGTTGCGCGCCGGCTGCGTCATCAACACTGCGGTGCAGGTGACGTCCATGTCGCCGCGTATTTCGGTTGCCGTGAACAAGGACAATGTCACCTCGGGCGTCATCGCATCGGCCAAAGCGTTCGCGCTGACCGTGATCGATCAGACCGCCGACATGCTCTACATCGGTAACTTTGGGTTCCGCACCAGCAGCGATTATGACAAGTTTGCCAAATACGAGACCCGCGAGACGGCTCTGGGCATGCCCTATGTGCCCGAGCATGCTGCGGCCCTGTTTAGCTGCCGTTTGATCGACACTGTGGATGTGGGCACGCATCTGCTGTTTATTGGCGAGGTCGAGGATGCCGAGCGCCTGAGCGACGAGACGCCGCTGACGTACGACTACTATTACAAGGTGCTAAAGGGCAAGACGCCGCCCAAAGCCTCGTCGTATCAAGGCTAGAAATGTTCTAAAAATACTTGCATTATATTATTGAGAATATATACTAATAAGTAAGTACACCAGCAGTCACGTTCGAGAGGAGAACATCATGGCTGAGGAAAAGAAGACGTATAAGTTTGTGTGCACTGTTTGCGGTTACGAGGTTGAGGTCGACACGCCCGAGCTGCCCGAGGATTACGTGTGCCCTGTGTGCGGCGTCGGTCCCGATCAGTTTGAGCTTGTCGAGGAGTAGCTCGTAGACACACGGCGAAAGCCGAACATAGCTCTGTCCAAGGGCCCCGGTCGAATTCTCGGCCGGGGCCCTTTTGATTTATCTGACGGTTTAAAACGGTCTCACGTGTTACAGATTAAGACGTTACATCTGGACAGTCACGCCATCCCAATTACATCCCCGTTAGCAGCACGATGTCGAGAATCGTCACGATGACGCCGATCCCTACGAGCAGCGCGTTGAGCGGGCGCGAGTTGGCGTATTTGCCCATGACGCGGCGTGAGCTGGTGAGCCGTATGAGCACAAAGACCGTAATTGGCAGCTGAAGCGACAACAATGCCTGACTCCAGATGAGACCTTCAAAAGGATTTGGGACGACCAGGCACGCCGTCACTGCGCCGACGAAACAGGCCGCCACCCCGATCGAGGAATGTCGGTCGTGGATGTCGTATTCCTCGTCGAACATGCCCGCGGTGATGGTGCCTGCCGCCATGCCCGCCGTCACGCTACTCGAGAGGCCCGCAAACAGCAACGCCACCGCAAGGATGGTCGAGCTCGCCGGGCCCAAGATGGGGGAGAGCGTGGCCGCTGCGACGGCGAGGTCGTCTACGACAATGCCGTGCGCAAAGAAGGTCGTTGCGGCCAGGATGACCATGGCCGAGTTGATTGCCCAGCCCACGCCCATCGAAAAGAGCGTGTCGAAGAGCTCGTAGCGCAGACGCTCTTCGATAACCTGCTCGCCTTGGCCTTCGAAGTGCATGGATTGGATGACCTCGGAGTGCAGAAAAAGGTTGTGTGGCATAACGACCGCACCCAGGACACTCACGATAATCGCGGCAGAGCCAGTGGGCATACTGGGCGTGATCCAGCTTGCGGCGGCTTGCGGCCAGTCGACCTTGACTAGTGCAAGCTCGGCCAAAAACGAGAGTCCTACCACGCCTACGAAGGCGATGATCCAGCGTTCGGCACGCTTGTAGGAGCTCGTCATGAGCATCGCCATCGATACTGCTGCCACGATGACGCAGCCGGCACGCACGGGTAGTCCAAAGAGCATCTGGAGCGCAATCGCGCCGCCCAGGATCTCGGCCATGGCGGTGGCGATGGTCGCGAGGTAGGCACTGGCGAGTACCGCGCGTCCCACGATGCGGGGGAGGTAGCGTGTCGTGGCCTCGGCAAGACAGGTGCCCGTGGCGATGCCCAAGTGCGCCGCGTTGTGCTGCAGCACGATGAGCATGATCGTGGACAGCGTGACGGTCCACAGCAGCGCGTAGCCAAACTGCGAGCCGGCGGCCATGTTGGAGGCCCAGTTGCCCGGATCGATAAAGCCGACGGTCACGAGCAGCCCGGGGCCGATATGCCGGGCGATATCCAGACCTCCGTGGCCTCCGGTGCGGTGCGAGCCAAAGTGTTGTTTGAGATGGTTGAGCATGGTGAGCTCCTGCGTGCCGTTTGTTTGACGCCGCAAAGGATACCCGTTTTAGGCCAAAAAGTTAACCATGACTAACAAAATTGTTGTATTTGAATGGGACGGTGAAAGGGGATTGCCGAAATGTCTTGATCTGTAACAACTGGGGATGGAAATTGGGTCTAGGTGTTACAGATCAAGACAGGAAGAAATGGTCCTATGGAAAATCTCGATCTGTAACAGCTGACCGCCAAAACTGACCCTTCGTGTTACAGATCGAGACAAACCAAAACTGTCCTGCAGAAAATCTCAACCTGTAACATCTAAGCGCCAAAATCGGCTCCTCCTGTTACAGATTGAGATGTTTGAAGCGGTGAGTTTACAGGTCGAACTTGGGGCCCTTGTTGTCGTCTTGAGGTCGGCGGTGTCCACTCGTAGGGCGTGCGTTACGCGATTGTTTCGAAACGGGCGGGAAACACAACGGGCCGGCGATGCTCCTAGTATGCCTATTCAACTGACTGTCTAATATCTAGGGGAGGATCGCGATGCAGGCAGATTCCGCTCAGCAGCAGGGCCTTTATCGCCCCGAATTCGATCACGATGCGTGTGGCATCGGCGCGCTTGCCGATATCAACGGTGAGCGCCATCACCAGATTCTGGACGACGCGCTGTCCATTCTGGTCAACTTGGAGCACCGCGGCGGTACGGGACTCGAGAAGAACACCGGCGACGGCGCCGGCATCCTGTTCCAGGTTCCGCATCACTTTTTCCGCAAAGAGGCTCAAAAGTGCGGCCAGATTCTGCCGGCAGAGGGCGACTATGGCGTGGCCATGCTGTTCTTCCCGCAGGACGGCAAGGGCGTAGAGGATGCCCGTCGCGTGTTTGAGGAGGGCTGCGCCGAAGCCGGCGTTCCGCTGCTCTTTTGGCGTGAGGTGCCGGTCGACCCGCACGACCTGGGCGAGACGGCCCGCGCCTGCATGCCTACCATCCTGCAGGCCTTCCTGGGCCGTCCGGACGACACACCCGCCGGTGATGCCTTTGAGCGCCGCCTATACGTGTGCCGCCGCACCATCGAGAAAAAGGCCGACGCCGAGTTTGCCCTGCGCGACAAGATCTTCTACGTGTGCTCCATGAGCTCGCGCACCATCGTGTACAAGGGCATGCTGGTCGCCACGCAGATGCGCCGCTTCTTCATCGATCTCAACGACGCCGCCGTCAAGACGGCCGTGGCGCTCGTCCACTCGCGCTACTCCACCAACACCACGCCCAGCTGGGAACGCGCGCACCCCAACCGTTTTATCATCCATAACGGCGAGATCAACACCCTCAAGGGCAACGTCAACTGGATCCGCGCCCGCGAGCCCAACCTGTACAGCCCCGTGCTGCAGCATGATCTTGAGCGCGTGATGCCCATCATCAACCGCGAGGGCTCCGATTCCGCGATTCTGGACAACGTGCTTGAGTTTTTGGTCATGAACGGTCGTCCGCTCACGCGTGCCGCGTCCATGTTGCTGCCCGAGCCGTGGGACCACAACGATAGCCTGAGTGAGGAGCGCCGCGCCTACGACGCCTACCAGTCCATGCTCATGGAGCCGTGGGACGGTCCTGCCGCTATCGCCTTTACCGACGGCCGTACCCTGGGTGCCGCCCTCGACCGTAATGGCCTACGCCCCGCCCGCTACTATGTGACGCGCGACGGCCGCTTTATGCTGGCGAGCGAGGTAGGCACCACCGAGGTGAGCCCCGAGAACATCCTGACGAGCGGCTGCCTGGGACCGGGCCAGATGCTCGAGGTCGATTTTGCCCGCGGCCGCGTCATCTACAACGACGAGCTGCGCGCCC